>JAQWPM010000014.1 GCA_029245345.1 Longimicrobiales bacterium | reverse complement strand
AGCCGTCCGCGATTTCCTCCGCCGCCTCCTTCTCTTCCTCTTCTGCCTGAGCCATGACGGACTCGGAGGCGTTGAAGCGGAGAACGACCGAGGCGAAGCTGTTGGTTGGCATCCCTTCCGGCATCCAGAAGTCGGCACCGCCGGATCGGCCGGCTGGTCCTCTGTGGGTGTCTTCACCACCAGCTCTGCCTTCTCGACCGGCCTGAGCGCTATCGCCTTTGGCAGGCTCTGCGTCGGGGCTCGCGACGTCGTAGACCACTGTGTGGTCGTATGTGACGCTTCCCTCTTGAGCAGCCAATCCAACGGGGACGAGCAACAGGCAGAGGCTCAGTATCGTTTTCATGACGGTTCGATGCTGTCGAGAGGGCAGACGCTAATAGGGAGTCCGTTGTCATGATGACAGGTGAACCCCGTCAGGGCTAGCGTTGGAGCGTCTCGAGCCGCTCCCCCCAGTCGACGGTCCCGGACTCGGTTCTAGTCGCCGCTCCCTCGATGCATTCCACTGAAGCGACCGGCGGCTCCGCCCCGTTGCGGACCCAACTGCCACGACATGCTCAGCATGACGTAGCGCCCCAGCGTTTGCACTCGTGACTCCTGGATGTACGCAGACGTGTTCGTCAGCGAGACACCCTGGTTCTGATTCAGTAGATCCATCGCCACAAATTTGATCTGCGCCCGATCGTTCATCACGAAGCGGGACAGCGACGCCTGCAACGCGGCCACGTTCTGTCCCTCACCGAAGATTTCCTGATCGAAGAACTGGTAGTTCAATCGTGATTCGAGCGTCCAGCCATCGCCGAAGTAGAGCGAACCGTTCGCATACAGCGTGCGGTTGAGGTAATCCTGCGCGAAGTCCTGGTTGATGGAGTAGTCCACGTTGTTGAACGTGAACCGCCCACCCGCGCGGATCTCGAAGACTTCCTTGTCACGATTCTCCATGCTCAGATCAACGGTGTGCCGGAGGATCTTGCTGATGTTCTCCTCGCCGTTCACGAATTCTGTACCCGTGGAGTAGTTCGCGTTGTAGCTGACGTTGATCTCCGCCCCGATGCGCCGGATCGGGGTGCCCAGAGTGGCTCCACCGGTCGCGCCCCACCCGTCCGTGGCGTTGATCGGCGTGCGTGTCTGCACCGCGTTCTCGTTGACGGTCCGCGCGGTCACGATCTGGTCGTTCGTGTAGCTGATCGACCCGAAGGTGAAGAAGTTCAGGAAGGTGAACTGATCGAAGGAACGGTAGTCTGCGCGCAGCCGATGCGTGTACTCAGGCGTCAGGTCTGGATTCCCGATGTACAGGTTGAGGGGGTTCGTGTTGTTCGAGTAGGGCTGCAGCTGGGTCAGACTCGGCTCGCGCGTCGAAGTCGTATACCGGACGGTCAGGTTCTTCCCTTGGTCGAACTGGACCCGATAGTCGAGGGAAGGCAGGACATGTGTGTATCCATTCGTGATCGTTTCGTCCCGGTTCAGGATCGTACCGTCGAGGTTTGATCCCTGTACCTCGACACCCAGCACGAAGCGCTTATCGTCGGCATTTCGGCTAAACCGGAATCCGCCGCGGAGATAGCTGTAACTCCGCTCGAACGCTGAACTCTGGGCAGCGTTGAAGACCGGTACCCCCGCCACGATGTCGTGGACTGATTCGTTACGGTCTTCATTCGTCGCGCTTCGCTGCCCGAACAGCTCGAGGACTTTTCCGCCGCCGAGGGGCTCGGTTATGGCGAGTCGCTGCGAGTACCCGAGTGTGCGGCCGGTTTGTGACTGTTCCTGGGCGATCTCTTGGTTCGTCAGCACGTCGCCACGGCCGTAGGAGCCGATGGTCGATGTGAGATCGGTGAACTCTTCTGGGTCGCTGATGTTGGTCCAAGCCTCGGCAACGATGCTTCTCCCATCTTCGTTGATCCGCTTCCGCCACGTGAGGCGCGCGTTACCGGTGAGGCTGCTGTTGTTCCCGATGTAGTTGGTGACCGCGGTGTTCAACAGCCTTCCGTCAGCCGCAGTCGTCGACTGCGTTCCGAAGCTCGTGGCGTCCGAAGAACCCAGGTTCAGTGTCCCCCGGAAGCGCATGTCGTGGCCTTGGGAGAAGGTCTTCTGCGCGTTTGCGTTGAAACGGTGAGAGAGCTGATACGCGGTCTGGTTGCTGGTCTGGTCTGAAAGCGAGGACATCTGAGAGCCCAGAAGCAGTTGCTGCAACGTCTCGCTGTTCTGAGCGTTGTCGACCTGGGAGAGGAAGTAGCTCGTTCGCAGCCAGTCGTCGTCCGCGAAGTCGTGACTCGCGTTTATGCCGACGGACAGGGCGTCAGTAAAGCCATTGTTGCCGCCGCCACCCAAACGGGTCGGCCCGCCACCTCCACGCCCGCCGCCTCCTGCGAAGCTCGCACCCTGCACGTGGAACCCGGTTTGGTTCACGTTGTTGACCCCGCCGAGAATGGCGAGCTGAGTGGTAGGCGTGAACTTGCTGATGTTCACGCTTTCGTTGTAGCGCAGCCCGTCGCCACCTGTTGCGGAAGCAATCGTGACGGCTTCGGAGCCACCACCCAAAGAACCGACCACGTTGCCGAAGTAGCTGCTCTTAGCTCCGTCCTTCAGTTCGAGATTGATCGTCCGCTCTTCTTGTCCATCTGCGATCCCTGTGAACTCTGCCATGTCCGACTGTTTGTCGTAGATCTGGATTCGTTCGACGGCGTCCGCAGGAAGATTACGGGTCGCGATCGTCGGGTCAGTACCGAAGAACTCTTTGCCTTCTACGAGGACGTTTTGCACTTCCTCGCCTTGGGCGGTGATGGATCCGTCTTCGGCGATCTCCACACCGGGAAGCCTCGCGAGCAGGTCTTCTACGGTGGCTTGAGGTCTGGTCTCGAATGCGAGTGCGTTGTAGTCCATCGTGTCCCGCCGATTCACGAAGGGCACATGGTCGACACTGACCACGAGCGCTTCCATTTCCACCGCGAGCACATCGACTTCAATCGTGCCTGCGTTGACGTTCCTGTCCGTGATCGTGATGTCATGCCGGACGGTCTGGCGACCGACCATGCTGACCTGGAGCACGTAGTCACCCTGGGTGAGCCGCGTCAGTGTGAACGCACCGTCCCCGTTCGACAGTGAGAATTTCCTCAGTACCGAATCCGGAAGCGACAGCGCCACGACCATCGCGCCATTGAGCTTGGCGCCAGCCGAATCCGCGACGACGCCGGCTACGGCGTACTCCTCTTGGGCGTCCGCCGGCGTAGCCACGAGCGATCCGAGCAGTGCCAGTCCGAAAACCAGACTGTTCCGGAATAAGAAGTGCTTGTTCATATGTGTCATCCGATGCGCCGTATGCGGCCGCGGCCGCGCGAAGTGCGCAGCTCTTCGAGTTTCTCTTCAACCATCACTTCGTACTCTTCGCGCGTGATCTCATCACCGTCTTCAGGTGGTGCGATTCCGGTTTCGAGTTGGCCCAAATCGATCGATGTCGCGGAGTACAGTTCTTCCCCACGGTTGACGGAGAGGACTAGGATCATTCCCGGGAGCCCTCCGTACTGTCCCGGGCCTGCCGAGACCGGAATTTGTGGGGTGAACCAGGCTTCGATGGTTCTCCCTTCGTGTTCGGTCTCGGCCTTTTGGACCATGTAGCCCATGAAGTCGCTCTGCTCTGCGACGAGCCGCCAAGCGTATCCGGGTAGGGTGCCGGTGATCCGGAACGTACGCCCCATGAATTCGAGTTCCTCGACGAGCGTGCCGTCGGTGTTGTTGGCATAAGCCCCGAGCAGTGTTTCCTGATCGCTGCGTACTGGCGACCCCATTTTGATGCGGTCGGCGAACAATGCCATGCGTCGGTCCATCTCCGATCCGCCGGCGGCCTCTTCTTCTTCTACCACTTCAGCCTGAGTCATAACGGATTCGGAGGAGTTGAAGCGCAAAACCACCGAGGCGAAGCTGTTGGTCGGCATGCCTTCAGGCATCCTGAAGCTCGCCCCGCCGGCACGTGCGCTCATTCGTCCACCGCCACCACCACCGTCGGCACTCCGGGCCCGCTGCTGGCCTTCGCCACCTCGTCCCTCGCGACCGGCCTGAGCGCTATCGCTTCGAGCAGGCCGGGCGTCGGGATTCGCGAAGCCATAGACCACCGTGTGGTCGTAGGTGACGCTTCCCTCTTGAGCGGCCAAGCCGACGGGGACGAGCAACAGGCAAAGGCTAAGTATCGTTTTCATGACGGTTGGATGGCGGGAAGCGTGCGGGCGTTAATTATCAATTGTCTTCTACTAGTGACACTGAAGCACCGTTCCGCGCTGACGCTGACCTCAGAGACGACTAACCCTCGCCGCTCTGCCGCCGCCAAGTCGTATTCGGCTTTGGCGAGCGCCAACTCGGCACCAAACTCACGGCCCGCCAAGGCGTCAGAGCGTCTCAGACGCAGCACGACCTCTGCGGGGTGGTCCAGGCTCAGGCCGTCATGGCCGGCGAGTTCCTCGAATGCGCCCAGGTCGGATGCAGTCAGGACCAGGCGGGGCCCGGTGGCCCAGTCGAGCCACCACCGGCGGCGAACGATGGCTCCAGCGACCCTGCTCAGCGAGACCACGATCTCGCGCACAGGCTCTACCTCTTGGTCAGAGCGCATTTCGGAGCCCATGTGCTCGGTCTTCCGTACCAGCCGCCACTGGATCTTGAGTTCGTCGTTCTCGGGCCGAAGTAGGCCGTGGACGGTCTCAACCGTGCTCGTCATTCCCTCGCCGGAGAAGACGTCGGAGCCCCTCTTGATGATGAAGGGGAGGGAGTCGGAGTGGAACATCGAGAGGTCGCTCTGCGGGATGTAGAGTACCAACGATGTCATGCCGCGCCGTGGCGCGGAAGGTCTGCCGAGGGAGGACCTGTCCTTGCTGGCATACGGCCTCCGATCTACCGTGGCGTCCTTCAGCAGTGTCGTGTGGTTCTCCGGAGGAGGAAGCGGTATGCGGTTCATGCTCACATTAGGCGTCGTGGCTTTGGTATTCGCGGCGGACGCCGCACCTGCAGCGGCCCAGAGCTCGGATCGACTGAATCCCATGATCGCGCTACACGAGGCGGGTATGCCGGTGTTCGGGATGTATGCGCCCCGGGCGAGTGCGGGGCGAAGGGGTGCGCCTGCCGGTCCGGTGAAGACGCCGGCCCAACTCGCTGAGGAGACGCTCGCGTATACGATGAGTGACTTCGTCTTCGATGGTTCGATGGAGGGCGGTGTGGATCGTGGCCTGCCTGCGTTCAACAGCTTCGTCTCCGCGATGAGCGGTGCTGGCGCATCAACGCGAACGAATCCTCTTGTCGTGAAAATGCAGGAGGTCGGCACGGACTATGCGGGTGCACGGGACGCCATCGCGAAGCAGTTGGACGCCGGAGCGAGCACGCTCATGGCGGTGAAGGTCGAGTCTGCGGAAGAGGTTCGGCAGGCCGTGGCCGCCATGCGATATGAATCGAACGGCGGCACGCGTCCGGACCGCGTCGGAAACGCTCCTGCCTATTGGGGCGTGAGCGAAGCCGAGTATCGCGCCAAGGCAGATGTGTGGCCGCTCAACCCAGACGGTGAACTCATTCTATGGGTCATTGTCGAGAGCCACGCGGGGCTCGCGAACCTGGCCGAGATTGCGGCCGTGCCAGGGATCGGCGTGCTGTGGCCGGGAGCTGGGACGCTCCGGGGCATCTTCTCGTCGCAGAACGCCGAGGGCGAGCGCGTACAGAACCAGAACGGCTGGGAGCACGCGATTCAGTCGGTGTTGTCTGCCTGCAAGGAGAACGATCTCGAGTGCGGATTCCCCTCTAACGCCTCCGACATCGCGATGCGCATGGAGCAGGGTTTCAGCGTGCACGTGATGGGGTGGGGCGACTCGGGCTTTGCGACGGTTGAAGCCGGACGAAAGGCTGCGGGCCGCTAGCGTTTCTATGCAAGATCGCGTCGTCCGTCTCAACGCAGCGCTCTAGAGGCATCGGTCGAAATGCACTGGTCGGTGACTGGCGCGACAACAGTAGTAATCGATGGTTCTCAGGACGAGATTGACGGCTTGATCACTGTGACGCCGACGGAGACTCGGGACTTCATGTTGGTGGCCTTAAAGAGGATGATGTCAGTGGTGCAGAGGGCCATCACGATCGAGGTGATTGGTTTCCCGCCGGAAGGCTCTCCGGTGTTGGACTACGTGGCCGTCGCTGCGGTGCTTGAGACGTTGCGCGGAAAACGCATAGAGCAGATCGGGGTGGAATGGCCCTTCCATTTCCGCGGGGATGCAGGTGCTCGTGAATGTGGAGAGGCGCTTTGGGCGCCTTGCTGAAGGGAGCATGAGAGATGAGGCAGCCGGCGTGTTTGAGCGCTTCAAAGAGATGCTGTTGCGGCTGTAGCGGCGCAGTCTGGTAGCGCACCTGATTTGGAGCGACTTTTGGGACTTCGGTGGGCCTCGACGCATCTGTGACACAGTTGTGGGGGCGCTCGCGGTTTGACCCCCTGCACGGCATCTTGCCAGGGTCGCGACCCCATCAAAACCCGCGGGCCCACCCCTAGTCCTTCGAGCATGTCGTGCGCCTCCTGCCCAGGTATAGTTTGAAAGTCTCCCGACGGTCTTTGCTGCTGCTAGCGACCGGCTTGATGGCGGCATGCAGCCCATCCTCAAACGGCACGTTGTTTCAAGATGTGCGCGTTATCGATGGTACAGGCTCGCCCTCGTCCCCGGGGTCAGTGCGCGTCGTCGACGGCCGAATTGCCGAGGTCGGCGAGCTCACGCCGCGCAGAGGTGAGACCGTCGTGAATGGTGGGGGCGCTGTACTCTCGCCCGGCTTCATCGACACGCACAGCCATCACGACCGAGGATTGCTCAGCGACATGCGGTCCGCTCGGGCCGTGGTAAGTCAGGGCATAACGACCATCGTGGTGGGTCAGGATGGCGGCTCCCAATATCCCCTCGTCGACTTCTTCACCCAAGCCGAGGCGACGCCTCCCGCGGTCAACGTTGCATCGTACACTGGACACGCAGCGCTTCGGCGGGAGGTCATGGGTGATGATTTGCAGCGCACAGCGACCCCACCCGAAACGGACTCGATGTCTGTGCTGCTCCGGGCGGATATGGAGCAGGGCTCTTTCGGTCTAAGTACAGGCCTCGAGTACTCGGCTGCCCTCAACAGCACGACCGAGGAAGTGGTCTCCCTGGCCCACGTCGCCGCCGAGTTCAATGGCCGCTACATCAGCCACATCCGAAGTGAGGACCGGACATTCTGGGATGCCATCGATGAGATCCTCTTCATCGGCTCCGAAGCTGGCCTCCCCGTCCAGGTGAGCCACATGAAGCTTGCCATGACCAGCCTTTGGGGTCGCTCGGATGAACTGCTCCAGAAGCTGGATGCGGCCAGGGCGAGGGGCGTCGACGTCACGGCGGACGTCTACCCATACACGTACTGGCAGTCCACGATGAGAGTGCTGGTACCGGACGGGAACTTCACTCGAGAACAGGTCGGGTTTGCCCTCCGAGAAGTGGCGCTGCCGGATGGGATCATTTTCGGACGCTTCACCCCGGAACCGTCCTACGTGGGCCTTACGCTTGAGGAGATCGCGTTAGAGCGGGAAGAGGATGCGGTCACCGCGTATCTCGCCCTTCTAGACATGGCGTACGGTCCCGACGCTCCTGATGACGTGCGAGAGTCGATCGTCGCTCGCAGCATGAAGGAGGAAGACATTGCCGGCCTCTATCAGTGGGCGCATACGAATGTGAGCAGCGATGGTGAACTCGCGGGGCCCCATCCACGTGGGTATGGGTCCTTCACGCGAGTGCTTCGTACGCAGGTGAGGGAGGACGGAATGCTCTCTCTCGAGGAGGCGGTCTATCGGATGACTGGCCTCGCAGCTGAACACATGGGAATCGTGGATCGTGGGGTCATCCGAGAAGGAGCATGGGCCGACCTCGTACTGTTCGATCCCGAGATGGTCACGGACCACGCGGACTTCGAGTCTCCCCAGCTTGCTTCGACGGGCATCCACGGCGTGTGGGTCAACGGAGTCCAAGTCTGGGACATTGATTCCGTCGTGCAGTCGGCGTATCCAGGCCAGGTGCTCAGGCGTGGTGGTTAGGACGGGGGTGAGTGCTGCGCGAATGTGATCACTAACCCCTAGCCCGAGCTGCCTCCGCATGCCAAGACCCATCACTCAGCGCTGCCTTGGCTTTCCGGACAAATGGGTCGTTGGAATACCTGTCCCCTGCTGGACCTCTACTTCTAGTCAGTGAGACTGCTTGGGCCTGATCACCGGCCCAAGCAGTCCAACGACGGCCGCACCGAGCCTCATCGGTTCACCGGCCGCGGCCCGCTCCGCCAGATCTCATCGTAGATCCATGGCCGCGTCCCGTACGCGCGCTGCTGTGGCCATACCTCGTCGAGCGTCATCCCGTCGTACAGAACGCCTCCCTTCATCACCGACTGGATGTCGGTCGTGTTCCGGATGTTGTCGAGCGGGTTGGAGTTCAGGATCATCAGATCGGCCAGCTTTCCGACGGCCAGAGATCCGACGTCCTGCTCGGCTCCCAGGAAGTACGCGCCCTCGTTGCTCGCGAGTTCGAGCGCCCCCATCGGCCCCATCGCGGAAGCCGCGACCCAGACCTCCCAGTGCGAGGCGAGCCCGTGCTGCTGGCCGTGTGAGCCGATAGCGCCATGGCCGCCCTCTGCGATGATATCGGCAAGGACCTGCGCGAGCATTGGATAGCTGTAGTCCGTCTCAGGACGCTGGAACGGGCGGCGTGCGTGGGGAACCAACTGCTTCCACGGCATCCACAGCCGCAGTTTCTCATTCCTCCACACCTCGGTCTCCTGGAAGAAATACTCGTCGTTCCAGGGCCCAGGGCCTCCGACCATGAAGGTCGGTGAGTACACGGTGTTTGCCATCCCGAAGAAGCGCGTGGCATCCGAGTACATAGGCACGTAGCTGATCGGGTGCTCCCACGCGGTCTGTCCGTCCATGATCATGCTGAGGTTGTAGGCCAGGTCGCCCCCCTCGGCGGTAACCATGAGGCCACGCTCACGCGCGACATCGGATACCCACTGACGCTGATTGCGACGGGGCTGCATGTACTGTTTCAGCGAAACCGCGCCCCACGACTGCAGTCGCGCGATGTTGTCGTCGGTGACCTCGTAGCTGCTCAGGTCGTTCTGTCGGGCCGCGTCGCCCCGATAGAGGGGGTCACCAGTCGTGAACGTGCGCGATCCGACGAGCGTGCCCTGCTCGATCATCTGGATCGCGGGGAAGATGTCCTGCGACCACATCGAGTTGTCGAGGTTCGTCGTGACACCGTACGCGAGAGGGACGGCCGCCTCGAACGCCTTCGGCGGGATGATGCCCCGGTACTCGCGGAAGAAGTGCGAGTGCATGTCGATGAAGCCTGGAATGAGCGTCTTTCCTGTCGCATCGACGACGTGGTCGGCTCCTGAAGTGTCACAGGATCCGATGCAGGTAATCCGACCGTTCGTGGCAACCAGCGAGCCGTTCTCGATGACCTGTCGGTTCTCGAGGGTGATGATGCGGGCATTGGTAACCGCGATGGTTCCATCGGGGAGTACGTCACGATCGAGCTCGAGCTCGATCGCGATCGTATCCGTCGTCTCGGCCGCGACGTCGTGCCGGTAGTACGTCGCACCGCTCCCGAACTCGACCGTGTTTTGGTCGCGCCAGCTCGGATAGATGCCGCCGCCACGACTCAGCTGCGTGACCGGAAGCGCACCGCTCTTCTTGTCGATGCCGACCGGGACAACCGCGGACGGGATGGGCACCATGTACACGTTGTCGCCCTCGTTGAACGCGGCCCGGCGGCCATCCGGCGAGATGACGACCTCATCGGCGAATGGAAGCATCAGATGGACGCGTGGGTCACGACCATCGCGGGCCACTGACATGAGTCTGGTCGAATCAGCCCGGTTCGTTCCAAGCTGGGGGTAGTAGATCCGTCCCTCCGGTCCGAAGGATGGGCGCAGGAATTGGGTCCGTGTGGAGAGCGTCGGCCCTTCGACGCGCACGATCCGGTCACCCGCTCCGCCATCGGCCGGAAAAACCGTGATGTCGTACCAGGGATTGTGGGCCATCGTGCGTTGACGAGCCGTCGCGCCCGAACCCCACGTCGCCACGATCTCGGAGCCGTCCAGGCTCCAGCGGGTGTGTGAGTATTCGCCGTGTTCCTGGCTGACCTGCTGCGGCGTCCCACCACCGCTCGGGATCTTCATGACGTGACCTGCGCCCGTCTCGTCGACGGTCGTGTACGCGATCCAGGCACCATCCGGGGACCACGACGGCGCGTACTCAAAGTGCGGGTCGGAGTCCGACGTAAGGCGACTCGGTGTTCCGTTCGGCAGGCTCATCACATAGATGCGCCCCCCTGCCGTGAAGGCGAGGCTCGATCCGTCCGCCGATCCGGTCTGCCAGCGGGTGTACGTCACCGGCATGGGGCCGTCGTCGATGCGGAAGGCCCGATACGCCTGTTCCGAGATCGTCCGATGGACCCTCGCGTCGAAGTCGATCGTCGCGACGTTGCCGCTCGCCACGTCGAGGCGGCGGATCTTGCCACCTTGGGATATGACGATGCCGCTTCCGTCAGGCGTCCACGAGTAACCTGGAAGTGGGCGAATCGTCTTCATGCCCTCCGTCATGTCCTGGCTGATCGGATCCATGACGATACGCTCGGAGCCGTTTCGCAGGTCACGGACCCAGAGCGCGGTGGAAGGTCCGAACTCATGCCCCTTCCACTCGATCGTGCCGTCGGGCATCCGGCGAGCGAACGCCATGTAGCGCCCGTCGGGGGAGACCTCACCGGCGATCGCGCCACCCGACGACAGTCGGTACTGACGCGAAGGGACACCACTGGTGACGCGGGTCACCGCGCCGGTCGCGAGATCCATGCGTGAGAGGTTGTTCGCACCCTGCATCGCATCCGCGACCGTCTCGTCATCGATGTGATCGACCGCCCATTGGACCGCCTGCCCTCCGGTTCGGACCTGGTAGTAGACATAACGACCATCCGCGGAGGTCGACGGCCACGAAGGCGCTCCACCTTCGTTGTCGACCAGCTGGATGCCCGTCCCGCCGTCCTGGTGGTACATCGAAATTCCGCCGTCCTCGACGACAAGGATGTACTCTCCGTCGGCGGTCCATTCGGGCATGGTGACGCGCGTGTCCATGCTGGTCTGAACCTGACGCGGGTGCGACCCGTCGGAGTCCATCACCCAGAGATTGGCCTGACCACCTCGGTCCGAGATGAACGCGATCCGGGTCCCGTCCGGCGAGTACTTGGGATGATAATTGAGCGCGACGCCGCTTTCCTGCGTCAGGCTCTCGGCGTCTCCACCTCCCATCGGCACGCGGTACACGTGAGCCAGCATATCGAAGACGACCCACCGACCATCCGGTGAGACGTCGACGGACATCCACGTGCCCTCGTCGGTCTGGAAATCGATCTCGCGAGTCTCACCCCGCGCGAGCGTCACATCCCAGTCCTCGGACTCCTCCTGCGCCGCAGCCGGAGCGGCTGGCCACGCCAACGTGAGAGCGAGGAAGACAGAAAATGAGATCCGGAAACTGAGCGCACGCCACATCGCAGACTCACATCGCTAAGTCCTGGGCCAGGCCTGGGTGGCCTGCCCGAAGTGGTCAGACTAGGGTTGGCGGTGCGGCGTAGCCAGTCCCGGGAAGGGCCTGGAGCTCACATCGACCCCGGGTCCGGCAACGTGTCTGCAGGATTCGAGAAGATCCGCTGGTTCGGCAGAGCACCGAGGTCGACGACTGTTCCGTCCCTGATGACGGTCTCGATCACGCGAATGTTGCGGATGTCCTCGAGCGGATCCGCCCCCAGAATGACCACATCGGCGAACTTCCCTTCCTCGAGGGTCCCCAGTTCGTCGAGCATGAGACAAGCCATCGCTCCATTCTTCGTCACTGCCACGATCGCCTCCATCGGCGTCATCCCTAATTCGACGAGCCCCTCGGTGGCGAGCACACTCCCCGTCCCGAAGGACTGACTGAGCGCTTTTGTGGGGTCGCGCCGGAATTCAGGCGCAGTCCCGAGGTAGTTGTCCGTGCCGATCGTCGTCACACAACCGGTCGCGATGAGCTTCTCCGCATTCTGGCGACGGATGTCCATGCCTTCGCCGTTCCCGCGCGCCTCGGCCCGCAGTTCGGCCGAGGTTCTCGCCCTCTCCTGTCCCGCGTCCTCCTCCTCCTCTTCTGCCTCGCTTTCGGCACGATCCGCCTGCTGCTTCAGGTGTCGTTCCCAGGGCTCACCCGTGAGCGTGTTCGACAGCATGGCGCAGATCGTCCCGCGTCGGGCGATGTCCTCGGCGAGCGCGTCGGACATGACGCTCGGAAGTACCTCCGGGTGCTGAATGAGATCGATGCCGGCCTCGACAGACAGTCGCAGGCCTTCCGGGCTCGTCGAGTGCGTCTCGGCCACCAGGCCTCGCCTGTGTGTCTCCTCGACCATGACCTCCTGGGCCCGTGGGCTGAAGCCGATCATGATTGGGTTCGAGAAGTGACTCGTCCCCCCGAACTTGATGAAGTCCGGTCCCAGATCGAGATAGTCGTTCACGGCGACACGCAGATCCTCGGGCTCCATCTCCATCCACTCCTCACCCGACCCCTGCGTAATGAAGTCGTTGAACTGCTCCTGAAAAAGCGTGAGACCGGTGCCGCGCACGAGCGAGAAGGTGATGGAGTACGGCCCACCCCACCCCACGATGTTCCCCGCCACGAGCATACGAGGACCGACCACCTCTCCTCGAGCGATCGCGTCTCGGACCTCCATGAGTGGAAGCAGCGACCCGTAGCTGTCCCGCACCGTCGTGAATCCGTTCTTGAGCTGGAGCTGGGCCGACTCGAGCGTCAGGTCTGCGTTCCTGTCTTCATACCGGACGATCGTCTCTCCTGCCCCGTACAACGAGAGATGGACGTTGCTGTCGATGAAGCCCGGGGTGACGAATTTGCCCCTACCGTCGATGACCTGGGCCCCATCAGGGACGTCCACGCTCCCGCTGGGACCGACCGCGCTGATGCGGTTGCCCGTCAGGACGATCGTTCCATTCGCGAGGGGCGGACCTCCATTTCCGTCGATGATCGTGGCGCCGACGATCGCGATGGCGCTCTGCGCGACCAAGGCCGCGGGCGCGAGCAAAGCGAAGGCGAGCAGGACGGCGATGGGACGGAACGTGATGTGCCTCGGCATGGTCGATCCTCCTTTGCGGCGACGCGGCGGTGAGCTTACCGCCATCGCAATCGCACAGCCAGTGATCCGGCGGTTCGCTTGCCCCGCGCGAGGCGAGGAGCATCTTACTCCGCCTTGGTCGGCCCACTGCTCTTGAGGTGAACGTCATGTTGTGTACGTCGGGCTCGGAGAACCCTCGGGCCAGCAGGCGGTCGGCGACGTCCACGATCTGGGCGTAGTCGTCGAAGCCTGAGATGTTGCGCTCAAGCGGCGGCGGGCGAGGTGGCTCGACGATCAACGTCGCCCCATCTTGGCCGCGACCACTCCCGCCCGCGCATTGTTGAAGGTTCGTCATGAACTCACGTCGCATCCTGCCCGCACTCGCTTCGATCCTGCTCTTCCTTCCCGGACCGGTGACGGGTCAGTGGACGAGCCGCTACACCCAGGTCGGGAATGGCCACCACGTGTACCTCGAAGGGTACGAGCTCCCCACCCTGGCGACCGGCCCGATGGATCCGGCCGTCTCGCCCGATGGCACGCAGATCGCGATGGCCGACCGAGGCTGGCTGTGGCTCGTCGATCTCGAGACCGGGGTCGCCACGCAGCTCACGACGGGCGGAGAGATGGACTCACGTCCTCGCTGGGCCCCGAACGGCGACCGGATCGTCTTCGTGCGCGATGACGGAGCGGACACGTGGATCGTCGAGATCGATGTGGCGAGTGGACGGGAGGACATCGTGGTCGACACAGACGCGATCGAACTCGATCCCAGCTACGGCCTGGACGGATCGATCTGGTACGCCTCAGGCGAATCGGGGGCGATCCGCATTTGGCGGCTCGATCCGGACGGCACGACACGCACGGAGGTCGCAGGCGAGGGCAGGGTTTCTCGCAGACCTCAGCTCACACCGGACGGTGGCCAGCTGCTGTACCTCGAGAAGGGCGGCAGCAACCGGGTGCTTCTTCGGGACCTCACCACCGGAGAAGAACGAACGATCGTCGAAGGGATGCTCCTCTCGCAGACCGAGCCTGCCCTCTCGCCCGACGGGCGTCGGGTCGCCTTTCAAATTCCCCAGGCCCACGGCGACGGGTGGGAGCTTCGCTTCGCTTCGCTCGATCGTCCTGGCTCCACGATGCTTCTCGCGGGCGGAGGCGACCGCCTGCCCCTCGCCCCGGCCTGGGGCCCCGACGGCCAGTGGGTCTGGTTCAGTGAAGCCGGCGACGACGAGATCTTCCGTCTCTACAAAGTCTCCGTTGACGGAGGTCCCGTTGAGATGGTCGACATCACGGCGTTCGACACCGCGGCTCGCTGGGGTCGGCTGCGGTTGACGACACAATCGGCCCTCCAACCCGGGCCCGTCGCCACCCGCGTCTCCGTGGTGGATGCGAACGGTCATGCTGTGTTTCCCCGGGGTCATGTGCCCCGGTTCGACGGCCAGACGGGGCGGGTCTTCTTCTACTCCGACGGCGTCGTGGAGCTGGACGCACCTCCGGGCGAGGTGACAGTGACGATCGCCCGAGGGCTCGCTGCGCCCGCCGAGCAACGCCGAGCCGTGGTTTTGCCTGGACAGGTCGCAACCCTGGAGATCCAGCTTCGGCCGGTGTGGGACGCCGCGGCCGCCGGATGGCTCTCGGGTGACCAGCACTTCCACCTCAACTACGGCGGGCCCTACCGACTCGACCCGGAAGACCTGCGTGCGGTCATGGCTGGAGAGGGTCTCGATGTGGCCACACCGCTTGTGGCCAATCTCCACGAGCGCTTGGGAGAGCAGCACTGGTTTGGGTGGGCCGATGGCGGTGCGGCCCCGATGGTTCGTTTCGGTCAGGAGGTTCGCTCTCATTTCTTGGGACACCTGGGGCTGATCGGGACCGACGAGATGTTCTGGCCCTGGGTTTGGGGTCCGGGCTATCAGGCGTACGGCCAGGACGACCGGGCCAACGACGAGGTCACGAAATTCGCCCGCCGTCAGGGAGGAATCGCGTCGTATGTGCACCCGGCGGGCGCCGACCCCTTCGGCGATCCGGCGGCACTCGGCCTTCCAGTAGGACTCGTCGCGGACGGTATCCTCGGCGACGTACAGGCCCTCGAGATCGCCTGCCTCTGGACCGACGAGCTCGGGACTGCCGAGGTCTGGTACCAGTTCCTGAACCTGGGATGGCCGGTTGCGGCGACGTCGGGCAGCGACGTGATGCTGAACTTCTACCGGACAATGGCGCCCGGCGCGACGCGGACCTACGTCCACACCGGCGATGCACAGGACTTCGACAGCTACCTCGCGGGAGTCGCGGCAGGACGGAGCTTCGTGACGAACGGTCCGCTGATCGAATTTGAGGTCGAGGGAGCCGGCCCGGGTGAGACGACGCCGGCCGATGGCACCGCAGAGTGGACACTCGCCCTGCACACCGCCGTGGGTGTCTCCAGGGTCGAGATCATCGTCAATGGCGAGGTCGCCTGGAGCGACGAGGCTGGAAGCGGGGCGCATCAACGCTTCTCAGGCAGCGTCGAAATTCCGGCTGGAGGATGGATCGCCGTGCGGGTCGTAGGCCCGGACACAGAGTCATGGCCAGCGATGGACAGCTACGCCTTCGCGCATAGTTCGCCGACCTGGATCGGCGAGGTCGGCAGCGTCGATCGTGAAGCCGAACTCCGGTCGGTCGCGACCCTACGTGCGGCGCTGGTGGGCGCGAAGGCCTCGCTCCTGGAAGGATACGAAGGCGCCGACATTCCGACTCTCATCTCTCGTTTCGAGGCCGCGGAGGCCGCGCTCGACGCCCGCAAAGGCGGGGTGCCCCGCCCCTGAGCGACCCCGATCCCGGCCGATATCGCTACCTGCGATACCTGAACACGGCGGTATTCTGGATGTCGAATTCGTCCCGGAGGATGCCGAGCAGGAGATCCCCCAGAACGGCCTGAAGCTCCAATTGTTCCGGACAAATGGGTCGTTGGAATACCTTGTCCCCCCCCATGCGAAGCCGCCAGAAGCCGTCATTGACCACGACCTGGTTGGTTCCGCAGGGCGGGTCTTCTTCGGCATCCAAAGTCCGCCCGACAGCCGGTGACACTCTCAACACTTGGGAGTCGTCGGCGCTGACGCGTTGGGCGTCCGGGCGCTCTGGCTTGACAGCGAGCAGGCCAAAGCCGCAACTGCAGGTGGAGCATCCACGCAGATTCGGAGTTCGCGATGTCACGTGCCACCATTGTCCTCGCCGTCGCCATGGCGCTGGCCAACCCTCTCTCGGCCCAGATGTCCAAGGCGGACGTCATGTCGTTCCTCGACTCCCAAGAGGAGCAGCTCACAGACATCGCCATGGAGATCTGGGATCTCGCCGAGGTCGGGTACCTGGAAGAACAAAGCTCAGCACTCTTGGCTGGCGAACTTGAGGCCCATGGCTTCGACCTCGAGTGGGGCGTCGCGGGGATCCCGACCGCATTTGTCGCGACATATGGCTCCGGATCGCCCGTGGTGGGCGTGCTCGCTGAATTCGATGCGCTTCCGGGCATCAATCAGGACGCTGTTCCGTTTCGTTCACCCATCGAGGGGAAGATCGCAGGGCATGCCTGCGGCCATCACTTGTATGGCACTGCGTCCAGCGCAGCGGCGATTGGGGCCGCAGAGTGGCTGCGGCAGACGGGCAATCCGGGCACGATCAGGCTCTATGGCACGCCTGCGGAGGAAGGCGGCTCGGGTAAGGTCTACATGGTCCGCGAAGGCCTCTTCGACGACGTCGACGTGGTGCTCGCCTGGCATGCTGGCGATCGCAACAGCGCCAGTCCTGGATCCAATCTGGCGGTGAAGTCGGCCAAATTCCGCTTCAGCGGTGTCTCGGCCCACGCCGCCGGCGCCCCCGAACGCGGACGGTCGGCTCTCGACGGGGTGGAGGCTATGAATTTCATGGCGAACCTCATGCGCGAGCACGTTCCGCAGGAGTCACGCCTGCACTATGTGATCACATCAGGAGGCTCGGCGCCCAATGTCGTGCCCGATTTCTCCGAGGTGTACTACTACGTCCGGCACCCTGACCCAGAGATGGTGCGCGCCATCTTCGACCGGCTCGTGAGCGCGGCAGAAGGGGCAGCATCGGGGACCGGGACGACAATGGAGTACGAAGTCATTGGTGGGTCGTACTCGCGTCTCTCCGTCACCGCTCTGCAGGAAGTCGTGTACGAGAATCTCATGACGGTGGGCGGCGTCTATTACGACGACCAAGAGTGGACATTCGCCGAGGCTCTGAAGAACGAGTTGCCTGCCGCACCTGAGTTGGAAAGCGCGGCGGAAATCATGCCGTTCGAGTACCGTCGCACCAACGCCTCGTCCGACGCCGGAGACGTGAGCTGGATGGTGCCTGCTTCCACGTTGTCCACGGCGACGTGGATCCCCGGAACGGGCGCCCATTCCTGGCAGGCCATCGCTGCAGGGGGCACCACCATTGGCGCGAAAGGCATGATGGTCGCAGCGAAGACGATGGCCCTCACGGCGATCGATCTCTTCACCAGTCCCGAGAAGGTGGCCGCGATCCGAGCGGAGTTCGAAGAGTTCCGTGGCGTGGACTTCCAATACGACCCGCTCATTGGCGATCGCGCTCCGCCACTGGACTACAGGGCTTCACTGATCGGTGGTCGCTAGAGGATGGAGCACCGCCGCATGGTGAAAAGTTGGAGGAGCCGGGGCCTGGTTTTCTTCCTCCTCGGGGCGATAGCCGCGTGCGAACCGCCCGAGCCTGTGGATTTACTGCTCCACAACGGAAAGATCGTGACGGTCGACGACGCTTTCTCGATCTACCAGGCGGTAGCAGTGCGCGACGGTGTGATCGTCGACGTCGGCGGGGATGATCTGCTCTCCCGGTACGAAGCGACTCGCACGATCGACCTCGAAGGGAAGACAGTCCTTCCGGGGTTCAACGACACACATCTGCACATCAGCGGCGACCCCATCCGTCAAATCGACCTGACTGAGACCGGTTCGGTCGCGGAACTGCAAGAGCAGGTCCGGGCCAAGGTCGCAGAACTCGGGGAAGGGGAGTGGATCACCGGATATGGCTGGTCCGAAGATGCCTTCACAGAACAGCGCAAACCGACACGAGCGGACCTGGACGAGGCGGCTCCGAGCAATCCTGTGACGCTAACCCGAGCGGGTGGGCACAGCGCGGTGGTCAACAGCTTGGCGTTCGATCTCGCGGGGATCACCAAGGACAGCCCGAATCCAGATCGTGGCATCCTCGAGAAAGATGGGCGGGGCGAACTGAACGGCGTCATCCGGGAGCGCCAGGACATCGTGGGCAGGCTTGTCCCTCGTGCGACACGAGAGGAGACCCGCCCGAGCTTCGTACAGCACCTTCAAGACCTGCTCGAGCTTGGCATCACGAGCATGACTCAGGCAGGTGTATCGACGCGCGGCTACGAAGAGTGGGAGACGGTTTATAGCGAGCACGGAGAGGGACTCCCGCGCGCCAGCGTTCAGATCAGATGGGGCGGACCCGAACAAATGGAGGCCTTCGGCAAGAAGACCGGCGACGGAGACGACCGGCTGCGGGTTGGGGCGGTAAAGGTCTTCGTCGATGGTGGCTTCACTGGGCCCAGCGCTTATACGATCGACGAGTATCTGAGTGAGCCCGGTTTCCATGGGTCACTCGATATCGACGAGCAGGAATTGTTGACGCTCGTCGGGCAGGCCCATGAGATGGGATGGCAGATGGGTTTCCACGCCATCGGAGACGCGGCGATCAAACTCATCGTCGACTATTTCGCTCAGACGCTCGAGGCCTCACCGCGCGACGATCATCGGCATTACCTCAACCACTTCACGGTGCGTCCTCCGCCGGAAGTGATGGAGTTGATGGCCGAACACGGGATCATGATCACGCAGCAGCCGAACTTCACCTACACGCTCGAGGGTCGGTACGTCGAGTACCTGCACGAGGAGCATGCGGCGCACAACAACCCGCTACGCAGCCCTATGGATCACGGCGTTTTTGTGGCGCTTAGCAGTGACATTCTGCCCATTGGCCCAATGGTGGGCATTTACGCTGCGGTCACACGGAAGGGTGCATCAGGCGCCGTCTTCGCACCGGAAGAGCGACTGACGATGGAAGAGGCGATTCGTGGCTACACACGGAACGGTGCCCACATCACGTTCGAGGAAGGCGTCAAGGGCACTCTGGAGCCGGGTATGCTGGCAGACATGATTGTCTTGTCCGACGACCTGTTGACGATCGATTCTGAGCAGATCCTAGACGTTCTGATCGAGACGACCATCGTCGGTGGGCGGGTCGTCTTTGAGCGGTAACATCGGCGCGTCTGCCTCCGCAGGAGGAGGTACGGATCGACCAGAGCTGAAGCGAGCGATCAGCGGCTTCGGCTTCTTCGCACTCGCGTTCGGCTCGATGATCGGAGTCGGGTGGATCACCGCGCTGGGCGGGTGGTTCGAGCAGGCAGGCCCGGTCGGAGCGATTGTCGCGTTTATTGCCGGCGGCACGCTCATGTTGATCATCGGGCTGTGTTACGCCGAGGTCACACCCATGCTCCCGGTCACCGGTGGAGAGGTCGCATACGCGTACAAGGCGTATGGTACCTCGAAGGCCTTTATTATCGGGTGGTTCTTGGCCTTCGGCTACCTGTCTGTTTCGGCCTTCGAGGCCATTTCGGTGGGGTTGGTCCTCTCGTTTCTGTTCCCCCAGGTCGACGTCTTCCCGCTCTACGAGATCGCCGGCTCGACGGTCTACGCTTCGCACCTGTTGCTGGCGCTCGTCTTCACCGGCTTCATCACGGCCATCAACTACTTCGGCGTGGGAATCGCATCGCGCGTACAGATTGTTCTGACCGCGCTCTTCCTGCTCTGCGCTGGCCTGTTTGTGGTGTCGGGAATCAGTAGTGGGGAGCTCGGCAATTTGGCTCCTTACTTTGGGGATGTGACGCTCGGGACCGGTGGGCTCGGAGGCATACTTGCCGTCTTCGTGACGGTGCCCTTCTGGTACGTCGGCTTCGACACGATTCCGCAGGCCGCAGAGGAGCGTCGGGAAGATGCTCCGCTGAAGCGGCTAGGCCTCTATGTGGTCCTCGCCATCATCGGTTCCACGGTTTTCTACATTGCCATCATACTCGGGGCCGGCATGGCCGGGCCTTGGCGGGAAACCGTGGAGAGTGATCTGCCAACAGCCGCGGCGTTTGCGGCGGCTTTCGAGTCTCAGACGCTCGTGCGGCTCGTGCTCGTGGCTGGTCTCATCGGGCTGCTTACGAGTTGGAACGGATTCTTCTTGGCGGGTTCCCGCGTGCTGTTTTCGTTGGGCCGCGGCCGCATCATCCACGAGTCGTTCGGTGAGGCGCATGCCCGATACGGGACCCCCGCGAGGGCTGTCCTGTTCAGCGGTCTGGTGACTTTCTTGTCGGCTTGCCTGGGCCGAGGTGCGATCCTCGCCTTCGTCGATGTTGGGTCGTTCTGCATCGCGCTGGCGTTTCTCGGAGTGTCGCTCTCGCTGATTAGACTCCGGAAGGCGTTCCCGGATCTGGAACGGCCGTACCGGCTACCAGGCGGAAACGCGCTTGCGTACGTGGCGGCTGCCGGGTCGCTGTTCATTCTGCTCGTGATGCTCGTACCGGGGAGTCCGAGTCAGCTCGTTTGGCCTCTGGAGTGGTTCGTGCTCGCGGCGCTCAGCGTAACCGGGCTCGCCTTCTGGTTCAGTGCCCGTGGGTACAGACAACGGGTATCCGAAGACGACCGGGCGAAGCTGATTCTGGAGGACTACGCCTAGGAGCAGAGCGAGATCAGTTGCGGGTGCACGTGCTGAGCGATTCCCTCGAAATCTCGGTCGCGAGCTAGCACGGGGTGTTCCCGCCGCAGCGCCATGACTGTGATGAGCCAGTCGATCACCGATCGCACCGTGCAGCCTCCGCTCCGGCAGATCCGCCCGACGAGCACTGCATCTTCGAAGCCTGCGAGCCCTTCGACGTCGAGGATCTCGGAGCACCCCAGAAAGTGCCTGAGTTGTGCGGGCTCAGCTTCGGTTGGGCATCCGGGCAGGAGTTTCATCACGACCGGTGCCAGAGTGGCAATTGGGGCATCTCACTTCGTTGAGTCAACGAGCATTTCTCTCGGGCGGGCCGTGCCCACCCGACGAAACGACCCCCGGCGCCTCACGGCACCGGGGGTCGTTTTCCGCCTAGAAGGCCGAGAAGTCGTCTAGTTCCAAACGATCTCGTTGTCCCAGGTGCACCACGGCTCCGTCAGACTCAACCAGTCCTGCGCCGGAGACCCGATCATCCAGTTCATTGCCGGCTGCCCGATGGGCGCACCCGGAGGTGCATTTACGCCGCCGACTGCTTCAGCCGGTGCATGTGGACGCTCCATGAAACGCTCGATTTCCTGAGCGAGGGTCATGCCGTGCGGACCCGCCTCTGCGAGACGGGTCTTCATCCGGTCCAGCATCCCGTTCGTCGTGGCCCGTACCGAATGCATGCTCGCGTTTCCGGCGAGCCACATCATCCGGTCGATCACGATGGCCTGAACGGCCTGCTGGATCTGTGCCTCGTAGGCATCGGACGACATCTCACCGAAGGTCGAGCGGATCAGGCCGCCGAGCACGGCATCAAGACTCAGCTGGTCATCGTCCAACATCGACTGCTGAACCAGCCGCGCCGCGCGGTCAGC
Source organism: Longimicrobiales bacterium (assembly GCA_029245345.1). Taxonomy (NCBI): domain Bacteria; kingdom Pseudomonadati; phylum Gemmatimonadota; class Longimicrobiia; order Longimicrobiales; species Longimicrobiales bacterium. The sequence continues at coordinate 97,657 of JAQWPM010000014.1, read as the reverse complement.
CGTGAGCAGGCTATTTACGGTGTGACTCGCAGCCACGACTGCTGGTGTTACCGCGTCGAAACGCCCGCCCGTGTAGCGCGGGAACGTCTCGCGGCTCCGTCCGTATCCCGGCGGACGAGGCGGAATCAGTCCGATCACGTCACGTGGCAGCGCCAACTCCGACGGCTGTAGCGTGCGCATGAGGGCACTCAGGGCTTCCCGCTGGGCACTGGCGGAGACGGTCTCGAACGGTGTCAGCCCGTCACCCCGGGTCGCGTAGACGTATTCCACACCACCTACCGCAGTCGCAGTCGATGCGACCTGGTACCGGTGGTACATGTAGAGCGGCACCAGCGCTTCTTCGATCGTGGCCATGGGGCGGCCACCACGGATCGCGGCTTCACCGAAGTTCGACATCGCCGCCGCGCGTACATCCATCATGCGGTTGAGTTCGGCGGCCATATCGGTGCCGTTTGCCCACTGATCGGCCTGCGGCCCGTTGCCGACATCCCCGCCCGTCATGTAGCGGACGTCGTCGTCCCATGCGTCCTGAAGTATCTCCATGAGCTCGGCTTCTTCGTCCGTTCCGTCCGGGAAGTCCGAGTAGCCGTACTTGATTGAGGCGATGTCCCATTCGCCGATGTCTGTGTCGTAGACCTCGGAGTGGTCGAGCCGTCCGTTCTCGAGCGTCACCAGCGGGTGCGGATAGTCCAGCACGGAGATGCGGCCCGCGGTCGAGTTGTAGTAGTTGTGCCCCAACCCGATGGTGTGTCCGACTTCGTGCGCGGACAGCTGCCGGATGCGCGCGAGCGCCCACTCGGAAAGCTCCGGTGGGTTCTCATCACCGTCGGTGTAGGGTGACAGCATTCCCTCTGCCATCATGTAGTCCTGACGAACACGCAGAGAGCCGAGGGTCACGACACCCTTGATGATCTCTCCGGTGCGCGGGTCAGTCACGGAGCCACCCGTGGACCAACCACGCGTTGAACGGTGCACCCAGTTGATCACATTGTAGCGCGCGTCCAACGAACTGATGCTGTCTGGCCGCATCCTGACCTGGAAGGCGTTGTTGTACCCGGCAGCCTCGAACGCCTGGTCCCACCAACGAGCACCGTCCAGAAGCGCCGAGCGTACGGGCTCAGGCGTGCCGGGATCCAAGTAGTAGATGATCGGCTCGACCGGGTCGCTCATGGCCGCATTGGGGTTCTGCTTCTCGAGGCGATGACGGCGGATGGCCCGTTGCGTCATGTCCTCACCGAGCGGGACCGCGTAGTCCTGGAACGAGTTCGCGCCGTAGCCCGACCGTGGGTCGTACATGCGTGGCTCGTAGTTGTCGTCGGGAAGCCCAACGAACGAGTGATGCAGGCGAATGCTCGCTGCGGCACCCGTAGCTGCCACGCTGCTCACGCCCTCGAAGCCGCCGCCACCGCGCCCGAAGCCCCGACCGCCGCCGCCGGCGGCGTTCACGAAGGTCAGCTCGGCTTCCATCTCCGTATTCGTGGGGAAGACGTTCGTCATCTCCATGAAGACGGTGCTGCGATTCGCATCCAGCCGATACGTACCGGGCTGCATCGACGCGCCGGCATTGATGTGGTCGGCGAGCACGAACGGCGTCGCGTCCACGAGCACTCTGCCACCCGTCTCTGCCGCAGGGGCGAAGTCCCAGATGACGGAGCGGGCGAAGGCGTCACGGACGGCGCGCCGCTCGTCCGGGTTGTCGCTCTGGGCACGGAACCGGTAGTTCGGCTGCACCATCAGGATCTTCCGACCCACGCGCTCGAACTTCACGATTCGCGAGCCACGCAGCGCTCCGCGGTCGAGTCCGAGATCGTTCGATCCGAGTCCGGCCCCGTATCCCATGAAGTGGATCATCTCGACGCCCATCTCCGGAATCTCCATCCAGAGCTGGCCCATGTCGGCATCCCAGTACAGCGGGAGGAAGCCGTCCATACGGTCCATGCCCTCTGTCTTGTCGGCGATCGATGGCAGTTCGCCTGCCGCAGCTCCACCGGCGCCACCGCCGCGCTGAGCTTCTGCTTGCTCTGGTACCGTGGCGAGGGCCACCGCGGCGAGCACTGTGAGGCTCAAGAACGAGCGAAGGATGCGTTGAATCATCTGATGTAACTCCTCTGGATGCGTGTCAGGTGGACATCATGCAATGAGGTGTGCGATCCCGCGAGCCTCTGTGTCCCAACGCACCTCAATGGACGACCTCATTCGACTCGCCCAAAGCGGTGACCATGGATATGTCAGGAGGTTATTCACTGAATTGCGGCCCAGGGTGTGTCGCTGGGCGGTGATCTGGACCGGTAGCACTGACATCGCCGAGGACGTAGCGCAAAGCGTACTGCTGCGAATTCACTCCGCGTTGCCGGCCTACAAGGCGAAGGGCCAAGCCATGACGTGGGCGCACAGCTTCGGGAAGGCGGAGAAGTCGCTGACTGCGGAAAGCTGGACCAAGATGGGTGCATGGCTCGGCGTAGCCGACTTCGGGACGAGCGTCCGGTCCATCCCTCAACTCTCTATTGGAGACGAGGGGCTCATACCTGACCGGCATGCTGCTCGACCTGGCCTTCACGTTTGGTCTCTCGCTCATAGCGGTTTTTTGGGTACGATGTCCCGGTCGCGTCCCGTGACCCGGGCAACACCGTTGTGACGTTCGACGCGGGGACTATGGGACTGCCGGTCGGACTCTTCTTCTATTCGGCCTTCTTCACCTCTGCGTGGCTCTGGTTACGCGTGATGGCTGTGGTCGCGTCACGAATGATGCTGCGTATGAACCACGGGGTGGGTTTCCTCATCCGGATCTCAGATGTCGAAGAGCAGCCGTTCCGGTCTATGGGCTTCGTCAGCGTGATCATCACCAGCGCGCTGTTCCTCCTTGGGCTTCCACTCGTGCTCATTTAGGACGAGCCGAGCGCGTCGGATCTCGCTAGGATCGCGTTGAGACGACACTTTGCGCCCCATGAACCAACCACTAAGGGTCGGAGTCATTGGCGCAGGTCGCTGGTGCAAGACCGCCCATCTCCCCGGATTCCATCGCTCGCCTCTGTGCGAACTCGTTGCGATCAGCGACCTCCACATCGACCTCGCGGAGGCGCGCGCGTCCGAGTTCGACATCCCGAGTGTCACCACGAACTATCGGGAACTGCTCGAACGTGACGACATCGACGTCATCGACGTCGTCACCCGCGGCGACCACCAGGACCTCGTCTTCGAGGCGCTCGAGGCCGGGAAACACTGCTTGGTCGAGAAGCCGGTCTGCCACGACTATCGCGACGTGTGGAAAGCCCAAGCGTTGGCTGACGCGAAGGGCCTGAAGACGAAGGTCGGCCTGACCTTCCGATACGCTCCCGCCGTCATGTACATGTTCGACCTGATTCGGCAGGGCTTCATTGGCGAGCCTTACGTCTTTAATGGCTACGAGCAGAACTCGCAGTGGCTCGATCCCGACAACCCCATGGACAAGCGCATCCATAGGGTGCGGCCAGAGGGTGAGCCGGAATGGGGAACGGAGCTGACACGCGAAGGCATCACCGTGTCGTCGCTGGAAGGGTACGGGGCACCCACGATCGACATTGGTCTAGAGTGCGTCGGGAGTGAACTCAAGGAGGTCGTTGGCATCTTGGCCAACATGGTGCCGTTCCGGAGGCGCACGAACCTCGACACCGAGCGCGAACGCATCAACATCGACGATGCGGACATGTTCATGGCCGAGGCCGAAAACGGTGCACTCTTCTCCATGCAGTCCAGCTACGTGACGGTGGGGAATTATCCGGGCATCGAAGCGCGGATCTTCGGCTCAGAGGGAGCGATTCAAGTTCGGCTCGTCGAGGAGTTCGGAGTGATTCAGACGATCCATACCGCGAAACCCGATGCCGTCGAGTTCGTCCAGCAGGAGATTCCCGAGCAGTACTTTCCGCCCGGCTTCCAGGACGATGACCCCTGGGGCACGGCGTTCTACGGGAACCTAGTGCATAACTTCTGTCAGGAGATCCTGGAGGGTGGAGACACCAATCAGGGCAACTTTGCGCAAAGCGCACGTGTGCAGGAGATCATCAATGCTGTGGCCCAGTCGCACCGGGAGCACCGTTGGGTTGGACTGCCCTTGGCCCAGGATTTTCATGACGACGCTCAGCAGAGCCCTTACTGAGGCAGCCTCCAAATGACCGACAGAAAGCTCCGCTGGGGAGTCCTGAGCACTGCGAACATTGGTCGTGCCGCAGTGAATCCGGCCATTCAGGCCTCGGCGAATGGGGAACTCGTCGCCGTTGCTTCTCGTGACGCCGAGCGCGCCAGCGCCTTCGCGGAGCAGTGGGGTATCCCCAAGTCTTACGGTACCTACGAGGCGCTCATCGAAGCCGAAGACGTGGACGCCGTCTACATCCCGCTCCCCAATAGCCTGCACAATCCATGGACGATCCGGGCCGCGCAGGCCGGGAAGCACGTCCTGTGCGAAAAGCCACTCGCGCTCGATGCGGCGGAGTGTCTAGAGATGCAGGCAGCGGCCGACGCAAACGGTGTGAAGCTCATGGAGGCGTTCATGTACCGTTTCCATCCTCGGATGGATCGAGCGGTGGAGATGGTCCGCGACGGCGTGGTCGGAGATCTACGCGTGATTCGGAGCGCGTTCTCGTTCAAGCTGACCAACCCGGCGAATATCCGGATGGATGCGGCACTAGGTGGCGGAGCCCTCATGGACGTGGGCTGCTACTGCGTGAATTCGGCCCGAACGATTGCCGGGAAGGAGCCGGTGGAGGTTCAGGCCTTCGCGCGATGGACCGCGGGTGATGTCGACGATCAGCTCACCGGCACGCTCCGCTTTGACGATGACCTGACTGCACACTTCGACTGCTCACTGACAACCGAACGGTGCGAGTTCTTCGAGGCCGCGGGTACGGACGGTGTGCTGCGGGTCGAGTCCTCGTTCCTGCCCGGGAAAGGGGACGTGGTGATCGAGGAGTTGAGAGGTCGGGACGGCGCCATCCAGCACCCGGTGACGGGTGCCGACGAGTACCAGCTAATGGTCGAGCACTTTGCGGATGCTGCGTTGAACGACGGGCCCCTTCGTTACACAGGGGCAGAGGCAGCATCGAACTTGCGCGTCATCGAAGCGTTGTACGCTTCTGCACGAAACGGCGGGCGACCGGTCTCGCTTTAGCGGAGATCGTTGCTCGTTAGGACCCTCGGGTGAGTCGCATATCTCCGCTGAGTTGGTCCGTGCAGTCCGTGATCATCATGGACCCGGTCAGGACACCTCCGCCCTCCGACACAGTGGCGACCCCGCCGACCGTGCCGTCGCACCCGGTCATAGGATTGTTCCGGTAGTCGATCATGATGTCGAGCTGATCACCGAGCAGCGTGCCTTCGATCACTCCGACGATCTCGACGGGCTGGGTGACCCGGAACACGCCGGACACGAGGCCTCCGCCCTCCGTGATGATGGACGCCTCGACCGCGAAGCCCTGGCCGTCCACGCCGAGCGTGCCGGAGTAGGCCCCCTCAACATTGTAAGGATACCCGGAATCCCCCGGTGCAGGCGGCCCTCCACAGGCACCCAAGAAAGCAACAAATAGAAGCAGTGCCGCCTGTCGAATCTTCGTCATCCTGTGCCTCCCTACTGTGCGCCGTGTATGCTGGGTATACACCTATTCGGAACCTAAGACCCCCGTGTCTCCGTATATCCTATTATGAGACTCATTCGATTGCTCCGTTCGCGCGTCGGCCTGGTCCTCGCTTTAATCGCCGATCTGCTGATCTTCGCGGGTTCCCAAGGCCCGTTCGAGTACTCGAATGCTTCGTTTGATGCCGCGATGAGCCTCCAGTCTCAGGTGACCAGTGAATGGTTGGCTCGTGACGGTGTCGTAGGGACGGCGATTGGTGTGGATGGGCGGGGAAACGCGGTGCTCAAGGTGTACCTCGAGTCCCTGGGGGCGGCGACGTTCCCGCAGAATGTGCTGGGCATCGAGGTCATCCCGGAAGTCACGGGTCGCTTCGTGGCTCTCGGTGCTCCGGCGGATGCCGACTCGGAAGCCTTCGACCCGAAGGTCAATCATCCGCGGCCTGTTCCCATTGGTGTGAGCACTGGCCATCCGGACGTCACGGCAGGCACCATCGGAGCGCGAGTTACGAACGGTTCTCAGGTGTTCGCGCTGAGCAACAACCATGTAGCTGCGAACAACAACCGCGGGAGTAAGGGCGACGAGTTACTGCAGCCGGGCAAAGTCGATGGGGGGCGAGCTGGGCAGGACGCCATCGGAACGCTCTACGACTTCGAGCCGATCTCGTTCTGCGCGGGTCGCGCCTGTGAGTTGAACAAACTCGACGCCGCGATCGCGCTGTCGAGCGAAGCCGATCTGGGGAACTCCACACCCGATGGCAGCTACGGGACGCCGAAGCCTTGGACCGTGGAGGCCCGGTTGGGCATGAGCGTCCAGAAGTACGGGCGGACGACTGGGCACACAGAGGGTCGAATCTCTGGGGTGAACGCGATCATGGACGTGGCCTACCCAGGTGGGACAGCGCGCTTCGAAGGACAGATCGTTATCTCCGGGAATCGCTTCAGCGCGGGCGGAGACTCCGGGTCGCTCATCGTGACCGACGGTGTTCTCCTCGCCGACCGCAGGCCTGTTGGACTGCTCTTCGCGGGCACGACGGTCACCACACTCGCGAACCCGATCGAGTTGGTGCTCGAGCGGTTCAGCGTGAAGATCGACGGCAACTAGCCGCGAATGGCCGACATCAATTCAGCGCAGCGTGATCTCGCCCAGAAGGTCATGGGCAAGCCGGGTGTCACCGGTGTTGCCATCGGCGAAAAACGCGGAAAGCCCTGCTTGAAGGTGTATGTGTCCGGCGCGGCTTCGGGGATCCCAAAGTCGGTCGGTGGCTACGCAGTCGTGACTGAGAAATCAGGGGCCTTCAGGAAGCTCTAGAACTGTTCAGTTCACAGTGAACCTGATGGTGTCCACGACCCACGGCTGAAGCGGCATGTGCACCCCGTCCGCTAGAACAGCGATCAGCCGGTGCTCACCGGGCGCGACCCCCTCGAAGATGTACTCCGAAGAACCGTCCCCCATGTGAATGATGCTGCCCGGGACCGAGGGCACGGGTACTGAGCCGTCCGTCAGGTCCGCATCCAGATACAGGTGGTGATGTCCGGTGCCTGGTACGAGGGCGCCGGCCGGCGCGATGGCAACACCGGCGACTACCAATTCGACCGTGACTTGGTCACCCATGATGACCGCACCTTCTTCGGGCCCGGTGATCATCACACGGGCATCTGCGGTGGACACCTCTTCTTCTGGTGTGGCCTCGGCGGGTTCTTCTGCCGGAGGGGCATCACCACAGGCTAGGACAGATCCGGCGAGAAATATGACGGACAGGGGATACGCGTTCTTCATGGCATTCAGGGAAGGGAGGAGAGTCTGAAAGCGCGGTCATCGATTTGTATGCTCCAGCAGTCTACACAAAGGCGGTGTGGGCGCGCCACGGGGGGAAGCGTAGCTTGGGTGGCCCATCCACACGGAGTTGTTCATGCGTCGCACATCCCTGGCCCTTTTCACGCTCCTCATGGCGACCGCATGTGGGCCCATCGCGGACCATGCGACTGAAACGGAGTGGACCCCCACCCTCACACTCACGCTCCAAGAGTCCGGTACGGACGCGCTTCTTCAGGCAATCAGCTTTGGGGACGGTGGGGTGATTTGGGCAAGCGGCCACCAGGCCACGTGGGTGCATTCCGTCGATCGCGGGGAAACGTGGACGGCCGGTACGGTAGAAGGCGCGGAGGGGCTTCAGTTCCGCGATGTCCACGCCTTCGGTGGATTCGGTGCCTACCTCATGAGCTCCGGGAACGGCGACCTGTCGCGGATCTACCGGACGGACGACCGAGGTCAGAGTTGGACACTTCAATACACCGCGTATGACCGCGCCGCCTTCATAGACTGCATGGATTTCTGGTCCGAGGACCGAGGCCTCGTGTATGGCGATGCGGTGGACGGGGTCCCCTTCATTTTGTCCACCGAAGATGGTGGAGCCACATGGGGACGTGTGCCTGCCGAAAGGCTACCGGTAGCCCTCCAAGGCGAGGGTGGTTTCGCCGCGAGCGGCACCTGTCTCGTCACCGGCGACGACGGTCGTGCGTGGATCGCGACTGGGAATGGGGAGCGAGCTCGAGTGCTGAGCACTATGGACTACGGTGTGACGTGGACTGCCACCGATGTACCGGTTCCGGGCGGCACTTCTGCCGGCCTCACTACGGTTCAGATGAACCGCGAGAGCCGCGGGATCGCCATGGGCGGCATCATTGGTCAGGACTCCGTGCGTACCGACAACATGGTCACGACCCTGGACGGTGGAGCGACGTGGCAGCTCGCTGCGGCCCCTTCCATTGATGGCCCCGTCTACGGGGCGGCTCTAGTTGATTTCGGGCCGGAGTCTCACATCCTCGCCGTGGGCCCGCGGGGTCTCTCATGGTCCACTGACTTTGCGGAGACGTGGGTCACCGTCGACACCCTTAGCTATTGGGCGGTCGCCCACACGGGAGCTGAGGATGGCTGGGCGGTCGGCCCTGGCGGGCGGATCGCTCACTTGGCGATCGGTGGTCGGGCTTCAGAGGTGCCGTCCGGCTCCTAGTCTTGCCTAGGCTTCGAAGTCCAACGCGACGTCGAGCGCGGGCGCGGAGTGTGTGATCCATCCCACGGAGATCCAGTCGACGCCAGTTTCCGCGACGGCACGGACGGTCTCAAGAGTGATGCCCCCGGAAGCCTCGAGTACACACCGGCCGGCTGCCAGCTCCACAGCGGCCCGCATCGTCTCGGGGTCCATGTTGTCCAACATCACGATGTCGGCTCCGGCCTCGATGACGGCATCCAGATCGTCTACCGAATCGATCTCGACTTCGACCTTCGTGTCCGGCCCGACATAAGCACGCGCTGACGTGACCGCCGCGGCGGCGGATCCTGCCGCCGCGATGTGGTTGTCCTTGATGAGCACTGCGTCGTAGAGCCCCATGCGGTGATTGCCACCACCACCCGCGAGGACCGCCGCCTTCTGAAGGGAGCGCATACCTGGCACGGTCTTTCGGGTATCGATTATGGTGGCCTTCGTGCCCGCGACCCGATCCACCAGGGCGCGCGTGGAGGTGGCCACACCGCTCAGCTGCCCCAGCAGGTTCAACGCAAGCCGTTCAGCGGCCAACAACGAACGTGCTGGCCCGGCCACCACAGCTAGGTCGTGGCCCGGTTCGACACGAGATCCGTGAGTAACGATCCGGGTCACTTCGACCTCCGGATCGACCAGGGTGAACACGCGCAGTGCCACATCGAGGCCCGCGATGAATCCGGCCTCTCGGGCCACGAGCGCACCCACGACGATGGCGTCGTCCGGGATGACACTCTGTGACGTTAGGTCGCCGTTCTCGCCGAGATCTTCCTCGAGGGCGGCTCTCAGGAAGCCGTCGAGAGCAGATTCAGTCGTCAGGCGGGTACCTCGAGCATACGACTCACGGCAGACTGGGCACGTGCGGCGACCTCAGGGTCGACCTCGACGACGTGTTTCATATCGCGGAGGCTGTCCCGGATTCCCTCCAGCGTGATCCGCTTCATGTGCGGACACAGGTTACAGGGCCTCACGAATTCAGTGTCCGGAGACTCGATGGCCACGTTGTCTGCCATCGAACACTCGGTAACCATGACGACGTGACTGGGGCGTTCGTCATGCACCCAGCGGATCATCCCCGCGGTGGACCCCACGAAATCGGCCTCCTCGAGGACATCGGGTGGGCACTCCGGATGGGCGATGATCTGCACGCCGGGCGTGAGCGCACGGTAGCCGCGTAGTTCTTCTCCGGTGAAGCGTTCGTGCACCATGCACGACCCTTCATAGAGAATGATCTCAACGTCGGTCTGGGTTGCGACCCACTTTCCTAGGTACTGGTCCGGGAGGAAGATGACCCGATCGGCCCCGAGCGAGTTGACGACCTCGACCGCATTCCCAGAAGTGCAGCAGATATCCGATTCGGCCTTCACATCTGCCGAAGTGTTCACGTAGGTGACAACTGGGACGCCGGGATATCGTTCTTTCAGGAGCCGTACGTCAGCGCCTGTGATCCCGTCCGCGAGGGAGCACCCGGCTTCCGTGTGCGGGATGAGCACCGTCTTGTCCGGATTCACGATCTTGGCCGTCTCGGCCATGAAGTGGACCCCGGCCATCACGATGACCTCGGCCTCGGTCTCTCCTGCCATGCGAGCGAGTGCGAGGGAGTCACCCTTCAGATCTGCCACGCCGTGGTAGATATCTGGCGTCATATAGTTATGGGCGAGCACCACGGCGTTACGAGTTCGCTTCAGCTCGTCGATCTCTTCGATCAACGGCGTGAGCGCTACGATCTCGACTTCGGGCAGCACACCCTGCAGCCGCTCGCGCGGGCTGACTGGTGCGGACGTGGAACTCACTTAGGACTCCAGCAGTTGGTCACCGAACCGAAACGGTAATGGAACACGGCGCTCGTTCAATACGTCGAATGGATTGAGGGGTTCCAGCTTCCTTCTTGGTCACCTGCCGTCAGCGGACATCGGGCTATTGGTCGGTCACGGAGGCTGGCCTCCCGGTTCGCTTGAAGTGCATGTCGTAGACGCGCGAGACGCTGAGGCTCAACCCTTCAATCTGGCCGTCCGCGTCGCGCCGAAAGCGTAGAATAGACCCGGATCGTCCCCGGAAGGCGTTCTCGTAGACCGGCGTGAGTTCGAAGGTGTGACCGGGCCGCTGCCACACGATCAAAGCGCCGTCCTCGACGGTGATCTCATACGTCGTCTCGGCTTCCGTGCTCTCATAAGTGCCGACAAAGGCGGCCAGTTCAGCCGAGCTGGGCTGCCAGGCGTCCACGGGCTCGTAGCTTAGTTTTGTGTACTCCCAAGAGTTGACGCTGAAGGACGGACGTCCCGGGCCATCTTTATGAAAGTCATAGAAGGTCTGCCTGGTCCCGACCTGAAATCGGGTGTCAGAGAGTGGGGTCAGTCGTGCTGTGCCGGCGCGGAGCGTCCCATTCGAGACCCGCAAATTCACCGTGTTGCCGGTGACGGGGTCACGATAGAGCCCGGCGTAGGCCTCCAGCGTTTCCGCGGACACTGGGACCCCCTCAGCGGCGACAGGGTCCTGTACGGCATCGCCCAAGTAAACTCGGGCGACGGCCTGCCCATTGCCGCCGGTTGGAGCGTTCGAGGCGTTGCACAGCATCGAGACGGATAGTCCTTGGTCCGGATATCTGGCCGCGAAAGCGCGGTATCCTGACGTCGAACCCGTATGAGAGATGGTGCGGACGCCCATACTCCTGTTCACCTGTAGGCCACCCGCGTAGGTGATCTGAGACCCGTCGTTGAGTTCGGCTTGGTCGTGCATCATGCGGGTAAAATCCGGCCCGAAGCGCTCGTCGGTGAGTGCCTGGTTCCACCGGGTGAGGTCGCCGACCGTGGTGAGGATTCCTCCGTTTCCATGCACGTATTCGATGGGCCGGTTGATTTCCCAGCCGCCGTCCTGGGTTGCGTTGTAAGCCGAACTCCGGCCAGGAACGATGCGGCGATAGTCGTCTCTCCACTGCGTGTTCGTCAGGCCCAGTGGCTTGAACACGCGCTCCGTCGAGAACTCTGCAAAGGACATTCCACCCGCCCGAGCCACGATCACCGCGAGCAGGTTGTATCCCGAGTTCGTGTAGGAATACTGGCGGCCGGGTTCGTAGTTCAGAGCGGTTTGCCGGCTGAGAATGTCGACGACCCAATCGTGGTCATGACTGCGCTGTTCACGTCCCCACGTGGATATCTGGGCAACGGAGCCCCAGTCCCGGAGTCCGCTCGTATGTGTCATCAGATGCTTCAGGGTGATCGGATCGCCGTAGTCCGGAAGCTCCGGGATGTATTTTCGGACGTCGTCGTCGAGGGAGATCTTACCGTCCATGGCGAGGAGCACGATTGCCGCCGACGTGAATTGCTTGGACAGCGATCCACCTTCGAAGATTGTCGCCGGTGTATTCCGGATTCCGTGTTCGAGGTCCGCCATCCCGTAGGCTCGCTCGAGAACGGTGAGGCCGTTCACCGATACGCCGACGGCGCATCCAGCCGACGTATTCGAGTCCCAGCGGGAAAAAATCTCGTCGACCCGCTGAGCGGCGTCGGCGGGGATCTGAGCCATGGTCGGGGTAGCCACCGCGAGCGTCGTGGCGAGGGCAGTAAAGGCTGTGAAACGAGCTAGGTCAGTCGGAGTCATGCGCACGTCCGGTTGAGAGTTCAGGCCGTATAGTGCGGCGGGGACGCTCAAGACAAAACCCCGCCCGGTCTATGGGCCGAGCGGAATTTAGAGATTGGCCGGACGGGACGGCAGCGAGAAATCTGCATCCCCGCGAAGTCGCTCCAACGGATCCGTACCTCATTCGCACCGTCTTCGGTCACAATACCGCACGGTCAGTGCCGGCTCCGTATTCCGACAACCGCTCGATCGCATATATGTGTGAGACGCGTCAGAGCAGATGAAGGTTGTGAGTGGGCTCAGGCCGGCCCTTGGCTACTGCGTGATCGGCTTCCTCTGGGGCTCGAGATGAATATCGAGCCACGCTGTCCAACGAGCCCAAAGGTCGAGCAGCGTTTCTTCTGTCGCCGGTCCGTGGTCCTCGAAGGGATACAGGTACATGGCCGCCGGCTTGTTCAATCCGTTGAGCGCATGGAAGAGCTTCGGCGAATGGATCGGATCCGTTCCCACGTTCTGGTCTTGGAGGCCGTGATACATCAGCAGCGCGCCGGTCAGGTTGTTCGCATAGAGAAAGGGTGACATTCCCAGGTACACGTCCTTCGCATCCCACAGGAAGCGCCGTTCACTTTGGAAACTGAGCGGTGTCAGGGTGCGGTTGTAGTTTCCGTCCCCTGCAATGCCTGCTTTGAAGAACGGCGTGTGCACCATCGCATTCACCGTCCCGAACGCGCCGTACGAATGGCCTCCGAGCCCGAGGCGACGTCGGTCGATGATGCCGCGTTCGTCCAACTCGTCGATTACAGCAGCCAGATTATTCCGCAGGTCGTGCTCGTAATTGTTGTTCATCGCGCCCTGCTTCCCGACAATTGGCGCGTCAGGCGTCACGACAGCGTACCCCAACCGGACGAGGTACTGCATGGAGCGCGTGCCGTAGTTCTCGAACGCGTTCTTGTTGTAGGTGCGACCGCGATCGTCGTAGGACTCTTGGTCCGTGAACTCGCGCGGATAGAACCAGAACATGGCGGGTAGTCGTTCCTCACCGTCCCAGCCCGGCGGAAGCTGGACGTTCACTAGGAAGCGGAATCCGTCCGGGCGCTCCACGGTGAAGCGCTGCCTGGGCGCATTCGTGATATCCGGGGTGTAGTCGATGTTCTGGGTCAGCTGGGTTCGCTGGCCATTGGAGAACCGGTACGACTGGGGCACATCTGTGGTCGTCTCACGCGACACTATGAAGTCTTCCGCGTCGACATCCACTACAGAAACGATGCGTTCGTACTGCCCGTCGTTCGAACTCTCGTAGAGTCGCTCGGTCTCTCCGGTCCGGATGTCGACCCGGTCCAGGAAGTTCATGGGGCTGCCGGCCATCGGATCTTCGTTGTACTGCGTTCCTGATAGGAAAACCGAAGCACCGTCGGCTGAAGTCTGGACAATCTGACCGCCGGCGCTGCCTCCACGTCCCCGCCCGCCGCCCGCGACTTGCCCGCCCGCCAGCAGAAGTGTGCCAGCATTGGCGTAGAAGTCGTCGGCCTCGTATTCGGCGATGGTATACGCTGTTTCGGGATCTGACAGGTCGACCGCGAATTCTGTCACGGTGCCACGCGCTGCAGAGCTACCAAAGCCACCCCCCTGGGGGCGGCGGGAAAGAAACAGCATGTTGTGATCTAGAGAGAAGCGATGGGATGCCAGTCTCTGAGAGCTCTCGTAGACGACGGTGACGTTGTCCTCACCAAAAGGGGCGCTCCACAACATTACCCGGTCGGGTTGGCGGGCACCGCCAGCTCGACCGCCGCGGCCACTGTCCTCTTCGGCCTCATCCTCATCCTCTTCGGCAGCTTCTTGCTGCAAGAAGGTCAGACCGGCGCCGTCTTCTCTCCAAGCCAGCTGCCGCCGGTCGGGCTCTTCTTCGTCCCCACCGACTCCAGGAGCGGAAGGTGCCCCTCTGAGTCCTGTGTTCAGTTCGGTGACATCGATCTCCGCCAACATGCTCCCGGTGCGGTCCCAGATCTGCTCGGTGCGGCCGAAGCTGGTGACAGGGACGACGTAGCTGAACGGCCGCTGCATCAGTGTGACGCGCGAGAACTCACCGGTAGGTGAGAAGTCGAAACTCCGGATCATTGATGGCGAGCCGACCCGAGTGACGCGACGGTCGTCTACAGAGATGCTCGCGAGCTGGCCGGTGACGTGCCACTCGAGAAGCTCTTCGTGATACGGTGTTTCCATGAGGCTGGCATAGGTACGGAGCACGTTTTCGCCTTCCTCCGTCTGCTTCACCTGCGGACCCGTGGGCACGCGGCGTTCTTCCGGTCGCACCGCGCGGTTGTCCGGGATTAGGACCGTCGCGATCTCCTGCGAATCTGCGGTCCACTCGAAGCTCTGAACCAGGGTGGCGAGCACGGGTGAGCGTGTGATTTGTCGAGAATCACCATCCGTGGGGTCAGCCACGTAGATGTGCGTCTCGTCGTCCGTGTGGACGAAGAAAGCCAACTGCGAGCCGTCCGGCGACCAAGTCGCGTTGGAGGCTTTCGCCCCTTCTGGAATTGATACCTCGATAACCGAACCGTCCTCGGCGGAAATGATGTTGATGCCCACGCTGGATCGTGTCGTCAGGTTCCGGTGACGATTCGCCTGACGGTCGTAGAATTGCCCGCCTAGTTCGTCGAACGGGCGAGAGAAGCGCTCCATGGTCGGCGGGCCTTCACCGATCATGTGGAAGAACCACGCCTTGTCCGGGCTGATGTTCGTGAGCGTTGCATTCAAGTAACGAGGGGCGAGAACCGCTTCAGCGATGCTCCCTGGAGGCGCGACCCAGTCCTTGGCAGCGAGGATTGCCTCTGAATCGGTCGCGTCCTGGGCAACGGCTGGTACAGCGATTACGCAGGGAGCGGCAACGAGCAAGATCCAAAGAAGAAGCCTGCGGGCGGACGTGGTCATGAACGGTGCCTCCAGTGAATTCAACGGCATCCCGAAAAATCGGGATCGCTTCGGCTCCGGATAAAGTGTGCCGAGATAGACATTATGGATAGATACGGCCCGATGCACCGTTGGGCGTTTTCCTGGCTGCGATTACCTTTCGGCTCTCTATTTTTCAGCCCTAGCGGATGGATCCGCGGTGGGTGATACAAAGACTAAGGATCAGATATGCGAATTCGACTCGGCACGGCGGCGCTCGGCGTTGCAACGCTTCTAGCGGCGTGCACAGCCTCAGAGGGTAGTATGGATATGTCGTCGGCCGCGCTCGACTCGAACGACCAGAAGGCCTCTTATGGCATCGGCCTGAACGTTGGTAGTCAGATCTCGGAGACCAAGGACCGCCTGGACCGCATGGCTTTCCTGCGTGGTGTGGAAGACGCGCTGCAGGGATCCGACCCGGCGATCGAGCCGGAAGAACTCCAGATGGTTCTCAGTCAGTTTGCTGAGGAGATGCAGGCCGCATCCCAAGCCGCGTACGAGGCGAGCGCCGCAACGAACCTCGAAGAGGGCGCCGCGTTCCTCGCTGAGAACGGTGGCAAGGAGGGCGTGATGACGACCGAGAGTGGCCTGCAGTACGAGGTCATCGCTCAAGGCGACGGCTCGATGCCGACCGCTGCGGATCAAATCCAACTGCACTACCGGGGAACGTTGATCGACGGCTCCGAGTTTGATTCGTCGTACGGTGGCGAGCCGGCTCAGTTCGGAGTGGGCGGCGTGATCCCGGGTTTCGGAGAAGCGCTGATGCTGATGGCCGTGGGCAGTCACTACAAGTTCGTGATCCCGTCGGAAATTGCCTACGGTCCCCAGGGTTCGCAGGGTGTTATCGGCCCGAACGCGACGCTGATTTTTGAGATTGAGCTGCTCGCAATCGTCGAAAACTGACGACCCGTTTGATCGGTCTGCGCGACCCCGCTACGAGATGGGGTCGCGCGGGCTGAACGGAACAGGCGGCGGCATGGCCGCCTATTCCGTACAACCGAAGTACACGTCAAACAGCCTGGGGCCATGTCACCACTCAACCGCCTCTTCGGATCTAACGCCGCTTGGTGTTCCTTCCCGTATGCTTGGTCGATCCCGTCCATAAGGTCCCGAGGACCCAGCGCGAGCACATTTCCCTGACCGTCCATGACTTCGAGCGTCGCGCAGATCCCTAGCTCCTGCATGGAGGCAAACGTATTTTCTGAGCCGTCGACCCATCCCGTGTCGAGTTCGCCGATCAAGTAGGCGGATCTGTTTTCCGGTAAGAGCCGAGAGGTCGGAAGCGTCACCTGGGTAAGATCCGGGCAACCCGACCATCGTTGTGAAGCGATCCGGGAAGGCGGAGGTGTTCGGTGCGCCGGGACTCGGGCTTGCGAACGGTTTTATCAAACCCTTGCTACTCGCGCTCGCGTTGCCCATCACGATCCTGACGTTTGGGCTCTTCTGTGTTCATAATCAACGCTCTGATGCTCATGCCCGCTGCAGATAGAAGTTCTGCATGTACGCGCCGCCTATCCGGGCCCCAGGGTACCCCGCAAAGAGTTCCTGCGTGGCTGAGTTCGCGGGGTCGACAGCGACTGCGGCCATTACGAAGAAGATGCGTCGGACGAGGGTGTAGCGAAGCACTGCGTACCTCCGGGGTCGTTTCGTAGAGGAGGCTAGCTTGGGTCCTGCCCCGGCCGAGACAAGCGATGTGCCGTGACGGCCGGGCGTCTCCTTTCTAACTTTCCCGTAGCGTCGATCTGTCGCCGCCGTTCATTGGAGAATCCATGTCGAGTCGTCTAAGTAGCGTCCTGCTTTGTCTCGCTCTGGCCGTTTCAGGGTGTGCGTCCGCGAGTGATCGGCTGGCGGAGGGTATCGAGCTCCAGAACGAGGGGCGGTATTTGGAGGCCGCGTATCGCTACGCGGATGCGGTCGATAAGGACGATGAACTCGTCCAAGCGAGAGAGCTTTTCGTAGCGGTTTCGGATACCGCCGTCATGCTCGCGATGAAGTCCGCAGACGACCTCGTCGGTGCCGGTGATCCCATTCGAGCCGCTGAGGCATTCCGTCGTACCGATGCACTTTTTGCCCGCGGCCGTGAGGTCGGCGTGGGACTGACGCCACCTGCGGACTATAACCAGCTGAGGCGCCAATCGTTCGACGACGCGATCGACGGGCTCATGCAGTACGCGGCCTCGGTCGCGGCCGATGGCGAGATGAGAGACGCGCAGCGGGCGTTGCGGAGGGCGAGATCGGACTTCGGAGCTTCCTCGGCCCAGCGTGAGGCCTCCGTAGCTGCCGAGATCGATCTGCTGTTGGACTGGGCGGAGTACGACCTGGGAGACCGGTACTACAAAGCGGCCTTCGCCCGCGCGGGTGAAGCGGTCGATCTGCAGTCACCTCCTACGCGTGGCACCGTCCGTAGAGCGGACGACATTCGGAACGAGGCTCTGGACCTGGGCATGGTGCGTATCGCGATTCTTCCGCTCACGAGCCGGTCTGATGTCCGAGACTCGGTGGGTTCGCACTACCAGGACGAGCTATCGGACAATCTAGAGATCGACTACTGGGTAACGCCGCCCCCCTTTGTAGCGGTGGCCAATTCCGCGCTGGTGCGTCGCGAGGCACGGGACGCGGCGAGTGGGGGGCGGCCCCTCAACGCACGACAAGTGAGTCGTGTGATGGACGCAGTCGGCTCAGATCTCGGGGCTCTGATCGAGGTGACCTACGTGAGCATGACCGATCAAAATGTCCGAAGAACTTCCGCATGGGCACGGAAGCGGGACGGTGAACTCGTACCCTGGACCCTGGAACGAGGGCGCTACGTCCTCGAAGTTCGCGCGGAGGTCATTGTCGTCGATAGAGATGGCGACGAGCTGGAGCGGTTCGTCGAATCAGGACGAGAGACCGGCGGATTCGAGCGCGGCGTCTACGGCGAGAATCCGCGCGAGTTGCAACTGAGTTCAAACGAGTCTCGCTACTTCGATCCCGACCTTTTGGAAAAACAGCGCGCCGAGGTGCAGCAGGCGGCGCTCGAAGAGCTGGCCGAGCAGCTGGCCGATCGACTCTTTCGAGAGGTCATCGACCGAGTCCGGTAGATCGGCTACATCCCTTCCTGTGGGGAGACATGGAACTGGATCACCTTCCATCCGTCGTCTGTGGAGACGCGAGTCTCGGAGTACCGCCACGTGCCGGGCATGACGAGTCCTCCGGGGAGTGTGAGCGACCCGGTCAGGTACGCAACGGAAATGGCGGTCTGCCCGTGGATCTGCACGTCGAGATCTTGGACGTCGACGTCGGCCGCAAATCCTGCGTTCGCAGCAGCCTGAAGCAAGGCGACATTGAAGCCGCCATCCATCAGCGGGCCTCCGTCCAAGAAGAAGCCACGAGCGTCCGCCTGATACTGGGCGACGAAGTCGGCGTACTCTCCGGCGCTCCATGCGCCGAGGGTGGCGTGCACGGCGGCCTCGACTTCGGCCTCCTGCGCGGAGATGTTCGGAACCGCTCCAAAGACCAGCAGAACCAAGCCCAAACCTAAAGCGCGATGACGCACGCGTGCCTCCCTATGAATTCGAGCCTACTCATGTCGATCCCCCTACGATGTACGCGTGGGGATGTTCCGGACGGTAACGTGGCGCAGGGAGGTTTTGCAGATGCTATCTAAGTTGTGGATGCGCCGTGGCGCGGCGTGGGGCGCGATCGGCATGGCCGTTGTGGGACTTCTCGCCGTGCGTTTGCTCGTCGATCTGTCTCCGCAGGTCGAGGAGGGTTTCTTCTTCGCGGAGGACGATCCACAACTCGAAGCATCTCGTGAGATCGCGAGCCAATACGGATCGAGCCCCCAGATCATTGTCAGGGCTGAAGACCGAGTCGGCGACCGGCGAGCATACGAGAACAGGGTGGAGGCGCTCGCCGATGCTCTCTACGCACTTGAGGGCATCGACGGTCGGTACAGCATCGCAACGGAGGACCCGCGGCGAAGTCCGATGTTCGCTCAGATTCTACTGACGCCGGATTCGCTCGCGACCAACATCTTGATCATGGTGGACGGGACGGACCCGGAAGTGCTTCTCCCACGGGTCGAGGCTGTGCTCGCCGACTTCGACAGTCCAGACTTCGGGGTCGTCATGTCCGGGGTCCCGGTGATCGTGGAGCTGATTCGCCGAAACCTCTTTCAGGATCTCGTGGTGTTCAGCCTCGCTGCGGTGCTCCTTTTCGCGTTGCTTGTCGGTCTCGTGTATCGCGATGGCGCGATCGTTCTGGGCACTTTGGTGACCTGTTTCGTGGCGGTCTCAGTCACGCTGGTCATCATCCAGTCGGCCGGGATTGCCATCGGATTGTTGACGGCGAATCTCGTCACGATTGTGTTCGTGCTCACGCTGTCCCACGTCGTTTTTCTTACGGCGAACTGGGCCCGCGCCACGCGGACAGGAACGGGTGCTCAGAACCGACAGTTGGCTCTGTCTGAGGGTGTGCGGGACACCCTTGAAGGGTCGTTCTGGAGTATGACCACGACGCTCCTCGGTTTCCTCAGTCTCCTGACTGCTTCCGCAAAGCCTCTTCGTGAATTGGGTATGGCCGGAGCGGTGGGCGCTCTTATCGCGATGGCCGTCGCATATACCGTGTATCCGGCGTTCCTCGCACGATGGGCCAAGGTGAGGACCGCATCCGAAGTGGGAGGTTCAACGGGCAGCCCCCGAGCGGGCCCTTCGACCGTAGTCGTTGCTGGGGTGATCATTGCCGTACTGGGATTGGGGACCCTCCGGTTAGACACCGACCCAGGCCTCTTGACCTACTTCGCGTCAGGCGACCCGCTGCGTGAAGGTCTGGAGATGATCGACCGGGACGGGGGGAGTAGCACGCTCGATATCGTCATACGCGATCAGGGCGGGGGTCGTCTCGACTCTCCCGAGGTCTTCGCCAAGATGGAAGTCTTCCAGGCCTCGCTCGAAGCCGATCCGGCCGTCGGCATGGTTCTGTCACCCGCGACACTGATCGGGCATGCGCGAACGATGCCACTGGCTCGTTTCTTCAGCCTCGAGATCCTCCTAGACCTGGCGTCGAGTCCCGAATTGGGAGGGGCCGGACTGGCTTATGTGTCCCCAGAGCGCGACCAGGGGCACTACTTCATGCGCATGCACGAATCGACTCGTGCTGGGTCGCGCGACGAAGTCATCGAACGACTCAGTGGCAGCGCCCGGGATGCAGGTCTCGAGCCGGTTCTCGTCAGCGGACTGTACGATCTTCAGGCTCAACTCGGACATCTCATCGCCTCCAGCCTCCGTGTCGGCATCGGGGGCCTGTTGCTGCTGTTCATCCTCTTCGGGTTCGTCGTGTCGAGATCTGCGGCGGTCACGGCGAAGATGTGGATCTGCCTGGCCGGGATCCCGTTGGTCGTCCTCGGGACGTTCGGCCACTTCGGGATCGCAGTCGACATCATTACTTCGCCCGCCGCGAACGTCGCCTTGGCGATGGGCGTGGACTCGATGATCCACCTCGTCGTGCGCGTCAGGCGGCTCGAGGCCCTTCGGACCGAATATCCCTGGGCGGTGGCGTTGTCACAGATCCGGGCGCCTGTCCTGGGTGCCACGGCCATTATCTGCGCCGGCTTCGGGATCTTCGTGATGTCCAGCTTCCCGCCCACGCGCAGGTTCGGCTTGGCCGTCATGCTGGGCACGGCCACAGCGGCGACGATGGCGTTGGTGGTCTTGCCGCGATTGGCGGGAATCGGGGGACGGGGGGATGCCGATCCCGCCTAGTTCGGGACGATCGACACTGGCTCGGTGAGGGGCGGGGTACCGGGCGGCTCACCGACTTGCTTGCGCCGAGCCACGCCCACCCGACAGCTTCTCCCGCCCCGCCAACTCCTACCAAGACCCCGTATGTCCGATACGCCTGGAACGGCTTCGAACGCGACCGGCCTGACTCGCCGCCTCGGCCTCATGGGCCTTGCTGCGACAGGGATCTGCTCAATGCTCGGGGCGGCCATCAATATCGTGCCGTTCATGCTCCAGCGGAGTGTCCCGGGAATCGGGCCATACGTCCTCTCTGCGTATGTATTCGCGGCGGTGCCCGCGATCCTCGCAGCACTCGCTTATGCGATCCTGGCCTCCGCCATGCCGAGAGCCGGCGGGAGCTACATCTATGCGAGTCGGGGACTGAATCCCTACCTGGGCTTTGTCGCCAGTTTCTCGCAGTGGTTCGGTCTGTCGATCGCGATAGGCGTCGTGTCCTACCTCATGATCCCCTTCATTCGTGACGTCGTTGCGGCGGTAGGGATGGATGGCGTGGCGGCTGCGCTCGATACGGGGCCCATCCGGGTCGGTATCGCCCTGGCGTTCTTGTGGACGTCGGTCGGCATCAACATGCGGGGACTGAAGCTCTACCAGGGCATTCTCGTCCCGATGATGTACGTCATGTTCGTTCTGGGAGGGGTCGTTATCGTGGCCGGCTTCTGGTTCGATCAGGGAGACTTCGCTGCCGGGCTGATGGCGGCTGAAGGTGTCGCGGTGCCCGTTGCTCCAGAGACTCCGTTCACATGGACCGGATTCATCGCGGCTGGAGCCATCCTCTTCTCGAGCTTCATCGGCTTCGACTCCATCGCTCAGGCTGGTGGCGAAGCCAAGAATCCCAGCCGGAACCTACCGCTCGCGATCGGGATCGCTGTTCTAACGGTGGGGAGCTTCTACATGCTCTTCACCGCGGCCGTCTACCACACGGTCCCCTGGAGTTTCGTCGCGGAACGCGCACAAGCCCAGGACCTCACCGCGCCCGGGCTACTGGGGTACGTGCTGTCGCCGACGTGGACTGTCTTGATCGTCGCCGGGGCGTCTGTGGCGCTCATCAACGACCTGCCCGCCATGCTTCTTGCGGTGTCACGACTGATGTTCGCATGGGCGGAGGACGGAGTATTTCCTCGAGGCGTCGCGGCGGTTCACCCCATCTGGCACACTCCCCACGTGGCGTTGGTGCTTTCGGGTGTGATGGCGTCCATCGCGATTCTTGGGAGTCACCTCGCTGGTGACTTCTTCCTCGGCGTCGACATTCTGGTGACGTCCATGTTGGTCAATTTCATGCTCATGTGTGTCACGGTGATCACTCTGCCGGGGCACAATCCTGAAATCGCCAAGGACGTCACCGTTCTCCCGAATCGGTCTCTGCAGGTTCCGCTAGCAGGGGCTGGCTTCGTCCTGCTGGGTGTCTTCCTAGTCGTTCACATCATGAAGGATCTGAATGCCGATGTGGAAGCCTGGTACTTCCATTCCACTGTGCTGTGGGTTGGGGTCATGGCGCTCGCTTCGGTGATTTACTTCAAAGAACTTGCGACTCTGAAGAAGAACGGAGTCGACACCGATGCCCACTTCCTCGCACTACCGCCGGAATGACCATGGTGGAGAGAACTGAACTGGCGCCTGGCCTCGAAATCTCCCGAATCGTTACCGGTCTGTGGCAAGTCGCGGATATGGAGCGTGAAGGTTCAGCGCTGGATCTCGACGACGCCTCGGAAGAGATGGCGCGCTACGTCGGAGCCGGCCTCACCACCTTCGACATGGCGGATCACTATGGTTCATCGGAACTGATCGCTGGCCGATACGAAGAGCGATGGCCTGATACGGCGCAGCTGTGCACGAAGTGGGTGCCTAATCCCGGGCCGAAGTCCGCCGAAGATGTGCGGCGTGCAGTTCAAAGGGCATTGGATCGAATGAAACGCGATTCGATCGACTTGCTCCAGTTCCACGCATGGAGCTATGCCGATCCGAGTTGGCTGGACTGCATGTTTGAATTGCAGGCGCTCAAGGACGACGGGCTGATTCGACATATTGGGCTGACGAATACCGATGCCGCCCACGTGGCGATGTTGTGTGAGAGCGGCGTCGACATCGTGTCGAACCAGGTCTGTTACTCGCTCCTGGATCAGCGCGCAGCGGGCGATATGGCTGATGTCTGTGCCCGCTATGACGTGAAGGTCCTCGCGTTCGGTACACTGGCCGGGGGATTGCTTACTGAGCGCTGGCTAGACGTTCCAGAGCCGGACATGAGTGACCTCGAGACTTGGTCGCAAATGAAGTACAAACGGTTCATCGACACGGCAGGTGGATGGTCCAAGCTCCAGTCCCTTTTGGGGGCCGTGCAGCGGGCTTCCACGCGTGTTGGCGCTTCGATGGCCAATGTCGCGACTCGGTACATGTTGGACGCGCCGGCGGTGGCAGGTGTGATCGTCGGTGCCCGGCTGGGCCTCAGCGAACATTTGGACGACAACCAGCGGATGTTCGACATCGAATGGGACGATGAGAGTCTCCAAGAAATTGCCGCGGCCGTCGCGGCGCTCGATCCGATCCCCGGTGGATGTGGTGACGAATACCGGAAGCCACCCTTTCTGACCGCAGCGGGCGACTTGAGTGACCACTTCGATGACTTCCCGTCTCCCTATCCAACTGAAATCGGGTCGGATGGTCGTACGAAGGCGTTGAGCGGGACGGTGTGGGAGGATCTCGCCGGCTTCTCGCGGGCCGTCAAAAAGGGGGACCGAATCTTGGTGTCCGGGACCACGGCGACGCATGGCGATCGGCTCATTGGGAGTGCGGACCCTGCGTCCCAAATGCACTACATCATCGACAAGGTGGAAGGGGCGATCCAATCGCTCGGTGGAGTTCTGGAAGACGTAGTGAGGACCCGGATCTACATCGGCGACCCCGACGTCTGGGACCCGGTGTCGCGCGCTCACGGAAAACGGTTCAGAGACATCCAGCCGGCGAACACCCTCGTGAACGCTGGACTGATCGGCGACGGTTACGTGGTCGAGATGGAGGCAGAGGCCATTGTGTCGGGAGGTGACGGATGAGACGCATCGACTCCGGCGCCGTGCCCCACAATCCGGCAGACGCGAACAACTTCGTCCTTCCCGCGACCATGCAGCGGCTGTTGGGTCCAGACGACGGCCAGGATGTGCGGCTGTATCGTGTCTCGTTCGCCGAGGGCGCGCGGACGAACTGGCATGTTCATGATGACGCTCAACTCTTGTTCGGCCTGGCCGGCACGTGCGTGGTCGTGGACCGTGCCGGTACGGAACTCGTGCTCGCAGAGGGCGACGTCGTCGTGATCGAAGCGGGCAACGAGCACTGGCACGGCGCAGCGCCGGGTACCGCCGGAGCCCATCTCGCCATCAATCTGGGTACGAACACGACCTGGCTGGATTCGTCCGCAGGGGAATAGGCCCTATCTGCGGACCGCGGTGAGGTTACGGATCTCCTGACGGATCTCAGCCGTCTTCCCGGTGCCGTCGAGTTCGGCCCACATCAGTTCGACGAGCCCGGCGTTCACCAAACCTGCAGGGCTGCCACTGGATGAGGCGTTGCTGAGGCCGTGATCGGCCCTGAATCGTTCGACCGCAGCCACGATCGCGTCGTCATAGAACTGCCAGCCGTCTTCGCGCGTGATGACTTCGAAGTTGGCCATGTAATACTCGAGCGCGTGCATGATGAGCTTCACTTGCCACACGTCGATGCCCGACGGCTGCGACAACTCTCGGAAGCCGAGCGTACCCGAAATCGTTGAATAGATGCGCCGAAGCTCGGCAACAGGGGTGTCGTGTTGGCAGACGTTGATGTTCGCCGTGTACCCATCGGGTCTGCGTGAACGTCCCTCCCGTGGATCGGCCACGATGACCGCGGCGGACTGAAAACGCCCTTCACGGCGGTCTCCGCCGAGGGACTGCCCGGCCGCGAGTGCCTCAATGAGTCGGTCTGCGAGGTGACGTCCGGAGCCTTCGCTCGCCTCGAACGTCGCAGCCACCGCCGCGATCACCTCAGGCCCCACGAGTACGTTGCCCTGAGTTGCGTAGTTCGGACCTGAACGGTGGCCTGCCCAGGCTCCCGGGAGCGTGCCTGTGTGCTGCGCAGACGTCCCGTCCATACCCACGACGCCGACTTGCCGACGTGGCGAGTCCGGGTCACTCGCAATGGCTCGGTCCATCGCTTCTTGGGGGGATAGCCCCCCCTCCATGAAGTCGAGCAACTCTTGGCCGTACTCGGTCCGTGTCGACGCCTGGGTCGCTACGGCCCCCACGCCGGCACGCACCCAGGGCACGCCATTACCGACACATGGGACGCGTGTCGTGACTGCAACCCCCGACTCTCGTGTGACTGGGTCGACGGCGGCGATCGAGAACGTGTGGAAGACCAGCTCTTCGCCCCACTCGGCCGGCTCCTGAGCTTCAATCGTCGCGGGGACGGTAATGCCAGCCAAGGCCAAGAGGACAACAGTGCGTGACACGACGAGACGGAGCCGGGGAGTCTTCATGTTGTTTCGTTTCGGGGCGCGTAAATGATTTGCGGCTGCAATGTGTATGGGTACCATAAGGCCAGCCTGCCGCCCTTCCGGCCGGGCGGCAAGACCGTGACTCGAAATGGCTACGGCCGACTGGACGGACGGATGGACAAGTTCCTCGACCTTTTCACTATGGAAGGCCGCGCGAATCGTGCCTGGTATTTTTGGCACATCATCCTGGACGATCTCGCGATCTTAACCGCCATCGCGATGTGCGCTGGGCTCGTGTTCGTCACGGGAAGCCCGCTGTTCATCCTTCCCGGGATCGGTGCTGTCGTGGCTGGCTTGTGGGCAGGAATCGCGATCACGGTAAAACGCCTTCACGACTTGGACCGCCCAGGTTGGCACTGGTTCCTGCTCGCCGTTCCGCTGTACAACATCTACCTGGCGATTGTGTTGTTATTCGGCAGAGGCAGCTGGGGGCAGAATCAGTTCGGAGCCGATCCGCTGCAGGCAGCTCAAGTCGACGGGTACTTTCAGCCTTAGGGCGTATTTCGGAGGAAGACGTCGTTGCTTGCTCCTTGCGAGGGCGCTTGAATCTGCTGCGGTTGTGGGCGTCCGCTTGTTGCTTGGTCCACTCCTCCTTCTCGCTCCTTCTCTTCGCTCCGAGGCATAGCCTCGAGCCTCGCAAAGAGTAAGCAACGACGCCTTCCTCCCAACGGGTGGGCTACACGTCGATTGGCTGCGGGGTGGACGGGCGCTGGGGGTGGGGTCACAGGGCAGGCGGGTTAGGCGGGCTCGCGAGTTGACGTCGGACGATAGCGGGCCCCGGTGGTCCCCCTGCCTGCCCGGTCCGTGACCCACAACCGGGAAGCTGTTGTGCCCCAAACGTCGGGCGGCGGCGGGTTACGAAGCTCCCGGCGCCGGCTCGAGGCTTTGCCTCGGAGCGAAGCGAACGAAGACGTTGGGATACAGGAAGCAGTTACAAGCCAACGCCGACAGACGGAAGGACGCGCAGCGCCCTCGCCGGGAGCTTCGTAACCCACCGCCGCCTCCCGAACCCCTCAAACCCTCACGACGCACCCCCAACCAACCGCCCACGAAACTCCCTCATCAACAACCAAACAGAAAACAAAGCATGCAATCCAGCCGTCCCCACCGACAAATACCAGATGTGGTTGAGTTCGAACCATGACTGTTGGCTCATCCAGATGGCGGGCACGACGAAGGTGAGCAGGCGGGTGCCGGCGCTCATGAGGGCGGGCATGGTGTTGCCCATTCCTTGAAAGACGCTGGAGCAGGTGAAGATGATTCCCGTGGCAACGAAGTTCCACGAGATGATCCTCAGGAAGTCCGCCCCGACGGTGACCACCTGGAGGTCGTCCGTGAAGAAGGCTATGAATGCGTCGGAGCGCCACTGACAGACGAGCGTCAGTACGAACATGATCGCGCTGCCCTGGATAGCTGCCGTCTTGAACGTTTCGCGCACCCGGTCGTAGGCGCGGGCTCCGAAGTTCTGCCCTGCTAACGGTGCAGCGGCGAATGCGAGAGCCATGGCGGGCAGGAAGATGGCCTGCATGACGCGGGAACCGATGCCGTACCCGGCTTGGGCCTCCGCTCCGAAGCCCCGAATCGCCCAGTACATCACGCCGATGTTCACGAAGATGAGCAAAAACTCTCCTCCGGGAGGCAGGCCGATCTTGAGAATGCGCTTCCACGCCTCGAGTCGGGGTTTGAGCATCGCGAGGTCGAAGACCACGTACCGTTCCAGTCTCACGAAGTAGAACGAGATCATCACGACGCCGACGGCGATTGAAATCGTTGTAGAGATCCCTGCTCCGGCGACACCGAGAGGCCGCCCCGTCAGCCACCCGGCGATCATGATGGGCGCAAGAATCGCGTTGAGCAGGACGGTCGAGACTTGGACGATCATCGTGGGTTTCACGATGCCTGTACCACGGAGGGCAGACCCCATCGCAACCAAGGCGAACTGGAGCGCGAGACCTGGCAGGAACCACTTCAGGTACGTCATCCCGGCAGCCGTCGTCGCGGCATCGGCGCCGAGCGTGCCCATGTAACGGCCCGCCAGGGCGTATCCGCCCACAAGGGTCACCGTGGCGCAAAGAAGGGCGAAGAGGATGCTTTGATTGAAGATCAGGTTGGCGTCTTCGCGGTCTTTCCTGCCGCTCGCATGGGAAATGAGCGCCATAGTCCCCACACCGAGCACCTGTGTCAGAGCCATGATGAGGAATTGAAGGTTTCCGGCTGAGCCGACACCGGCAATGGCTGCGTCACCGAGTTGAGCGACGAAGTAGAGGTCGACCAGATAGTACGCGGTCTGGAAGATCATCCCGATCGCGATGGGGCCAGCCAGCTTCACGAGCTGTTTTGGAATCGGTCCGGTGGTGAGGTCCTCCATTAGAGGACTCTCTCTGCCAGCATGCGGGCATGCTTCCGGAGGTCCTGCGGCCAACCTTCGGATTCGGCCATGAACCTCTCACGGTCCCTCGCGTACAGGGCCCGGTTCGCCTCTTCGAAGCCCGGTTGGTTGCCGACCATGGCGACCATGAAGCGATAGGTGGACTCCTGAAGAGCGACAATTGAATTGGACTCTGAGTGTTCTTTTCGTGCCTGTTCTACGAGTCGGCGTAGCGTTGCGGAAGCGCCACCGGTCTGCGCCTGAAGGAACTTCCAATGGCGGGGCAGGAGGGTCACCTCCTTGGACACGACGCCGAGTTTCGGCCGGCCCGGTCCTCTTTTGGCTGACGGCTTCTGTGCCGGCTCCTCTTTCTTCGCACTCTCGTTGGCCTCAGCTGCTGTTGTAGCGATCACGGCCTCGACCCGGCCTCGGACGGCATCGAGTGAACCCCGAAGGTCCAGCTCCACCAAGCGGCTCGTGCTGTCATCGAAGACGAGGAGCAGAGTGTTGGGATCGTGGTCCACAACGGTCTTGGAAGCCATCGCTACGTGCATGAGCGACCCCGACGCAATGCGGCGTTCACCTGCGAACGCGGTGCATCCGCTTGGGACTTCACTCGTCATTCGTTCATCACCCGATTGAAGGAAGCCAATTTTATCAGGGTAAAATACGACTGTCAATATTACCCGGGTAAATTGCGGAACGTCCATTTGTGCAGGTACTTTCCGGTGTTGTATTCATTCGTTCATCGATGGTAGACATGGAATCACAGATCCAGATTGATCGAGGCGTCGTCATCCACGGTGGGGTGGGCACTCTGAGCGCCGCTGCGCTGACGGACGAGATTGCGGCATCCTACCGTGCGGTACTGACGGAATCGCTCCTCGCAGGAAGCGCCGTCATCCAATCCGGCGGACCGGCGGTCGACGCTACTGTCGCTGCGGTCCAGATCATGGAGGACTCAGAGCTCTTCAATGCCGGCCGCGGGTCCAACTTTGACGAGCGTGGTGTGATCACCATGGACGCGTCGATTATGGACGGAGCCACGCTTGACGCCGGTGCTGTCGCGGGGGTCACTAATGTGCGTTCTCCCGTGCACCTCGCTCAGTTGATCATGGCGCGTTCCGAACATCTCATGCTGATTGGAGAGGGGGCCGAGTCGTTTGCTCGATCCCAAGGCGTCGATGTCACAGAGCCTTCGTTCTTTCACACCCAGCGGAGATGGGACGAGATGCAGCGGGCGAAGGAACGCGGGGAAAGTGCGCGACCCAACGTGCTCGGGGACGCAGATGATGCCATGGCTCCTGCTTCAGCGGACGGCGCACCGATCTCCGCCGAGGGCAAATCAGGCACAGTCGGTGCAGTCGCGCTCGACTCCGCTGGCCATCTGGCTGCGGCTACGTCCACAGGCGGGATGGCGAATAAGATGTGGGGTCGCGTGGGCGATTCGCCGGTGATCGGAGCGGGGACCTATGCCTCCGCTCTATGTGCCGTGTCGTGCACTGGATGGGGGGAGTACTTCATCCGTAATGCCATCGCCTTCGATGTTCACGCGCGTATGGCCTACACGGGTGCGACGCTCGCAGAAGCGACCCACGCTGTGATCTTCGAGACGCTCCAAAAACAAGTACCCGGTTCGGGCGGCATGTGTGCGTTGGATGCTCAGGGTCGTGTCGAACTCTGTTTCAATACACCGGGGATGTATCGCGGCTGGATTGGCGAAGATGGTGAGCCGCACGTGGGGATCTTCCGCTAGGAGATCACAGCCTCCTTGCCGGCGTTCTTGACGTATTCGTCGAGCCATCCCGTGAAGCGGCCCCACATGTCGAGCTTGTTCTCGATCGCCCGCGGTGTGTGTGACTCGTACGGGTACTCATACAAGACAGCGTTCTTTCCAAGGATAGTGAGCGCAGAGATCATGCGCCGAGACTGAATGGGGAATGTCCCGGAGTTGTTGTCATCGCCCCCGTGGTACATGAGAAGCGGCGTCTCGATCTGGTCCGCCTTCAAGAAGGGTGACATTTCAATGTAGGTCGACTGCGCTTCCCAGATGTTGCGGCGCTCGGCTTGGAAGCCGTCAGGGGTCAGCGTCCGGTTGTACGCGCCATCGCCTGCGATCCCCGCCTTGAAGAAGGGCGCGTTGGCCAAGACGTTGGCTGTCGCGAACGCTCCGTAGCTGTGCCCGCCGTGTGCCAACCGGTCGACGTCGACGACGCCGAGCGCGTCCACCCCGCGAATGGCGCCATACATCGCATCGACGAGAGACGAGATGTAGGTGTCGTTGTAGTTCTCACCGATGATCGGGATGTCCGGGTAGATCAGCGCGTACCCAGCCGCGAGCCACATGTCGGACCAGCGCAGCCAACTCATGTGCGTGAAAGCATTCCTGTTGCGACTGCGGACGGCTGCATTCTCATACTGCTCCGTCCGGTTGTACTCGCGAGGATACGTCCAGAAAATACCGGGCACTTTTTCATCGCCCGGCTCCCAGCCGACAGGCATCGACACCCGGCCTTGAACCATGAGGCCGTCACGTCGTTCGAACTCGAAGTCCATCCGCGAAACAGACGTGACCTCGGGGAACGGGTCGACGTTGTTGGTGAGGTTCGGGCCGTAGCCGCTGTCGGCCGACCACAGATAGCTGTCTGGGAAGTCGTAGACGGATTCTCGGCTCGCGATCATCTGTGAGAAGTCTGCGTCGAGAGGAACGAGCGGTTGGTCGAAAGAGTCTGTCGCGCCTTCGAAGACACGGTCGGTCGAAGCGTCCGCGATGGAGACACGATCCACGAACGGCTGCGGCGTGAACTGCGCGTTGTAGCCGTCCCCTTTGAGGTAGGCGGACCCACCGTTCGACGTCACGTAGACATAGCTGAGGCCGTTCGACGTCACGCCCGTCAGAAGTGAGCCGGGTAGGTCGGCCGGATCGTCTGTGTCGTGGAAGTCGAGAAACATCGAGGCGGATCCACCGGATCCGACGGCGAAGTGCCGAATACCGGATTGCCCGTTCTTCGAGACGTTCCCGAAGGCGTGCTGACCGTCCAACGAGTAGCTCACTCCACTGATCGGGTCCTCGCTTTCGGCGACGACCTGACCGTTGTCGAGATCGAAGGGCGCGGTCACGACCATGATGAGGTCGGGGCGGGGTGCGTCATCGTCCTCGCGCGCCGGGCGCTCTAGGTAGCCGAGGCCTGCGCCGTCCGGGCGCCAAGCGAAGGCTCTGGGACCGTTGCCGCCGCCTGAGCCACCGAAACCACCCCCTTCTCGGAGGGGGGTCTCGTTCAGGACAGAGACTTCGTTTCCGTCACGGTCCATGACGAGTGTGGTCCGCGGGAACCCTTGGTAGGATGTGATGAAACTGAATGGCCGTTCCATGCGCGTGGTGAGGATGTGCTCCCCGTCGGCGCTGAGCCGAATCGACTCGTACATGCCCGGCTCACCGATCGGGTTGGGGTCGCCGTCGCCCAGTTCGGCGATCTGCGACGTCGTGTACCGTTCGAAGAGCATCTCGTCGTGTGCGTCTTCGAGCAGGTTCGGGTACGTGCGAGTCCGCGTCGCTTCTGCGCGCGTGTTACGCGTGAGCGGCCCGGTCGGCATGCGACTGCGCGCCGGCTCTGCCCCTCGGCCTTCCGGGACCAGGAGCGAAATCACTGTCCCTTCCGGCGTCCACTGGATCATGTTCGATGAACTCGTCCCCTGGCCGCGGGCGCTGGTGGCCACAGTGGCCAGCACGCGGTCATTACTGAGACTACGGGTGCGGCCGTTAGCCGCATCGGCGGTCCACACCTCGGTGTGGGTCGGCAGGTGTGCGAGGAACGCAAGCTGCGAACCATCTGGGGACCAAGTGAAGTCGCTGAAGAAGGAGTTGTCGGGCAGGTCCACCTCTAGGAAGTCCCGCGACTCCAAGGAGTAGAAGCCGAAACTGTCGATGCCGTAGGTGTCGAGGTGCCACAGCCGGTCCGTTTGTGGACGTAGCTCCAGCTCCGCCAACCGGTACGTCTCCTTGGACATCAGCTCGAGCGTAGAGAGCTCATTGACGTGCGGGATCAGGAAGTGCTCCCCGTCCGGGCTCATGTAACGGAGCGTCGCGTAGTTCTTGTCCGTCTCCAGGATGTTCTGGAGCGCCGGAGGAGGCGTGATGTAGGACGACGCGTCCGGGTTGGTGGTCGGAGCGTCCTGAGCGACCGTGGCCACGGGTGCGGTGATGGCCAGGGCAAGAGCGAAGACAATGGCCTGAAGTGGTTTGTGCATGCGATACACGGACTGCCTCCCGGGGCGGTCTGACGGACATGATTGTGTTACGTAAACACGATGGTTCGGTCCGACGTTCTGCACCAGTACGGGGCGGGGGTTGGTTGGATCAAAAGGACTACGACCGTGTCACTTCGAGTATGAAGTTCAGCAGCAGAATACCGTGGTCGTGACGTTACATCGGTTCGTGTGGAGTTAGGGAAGGGATGCATCAGTGGATGAGGAAGCTTCGCGGTCTGGCGGGCCTCGCATTAACCGGCGGTGTCTGCGGTGCCGTCCTGGGGAGTGGACTGGTACTGACCGCCTCCGAAGTGGCCCGCCACGTCCATGAGGTGTGGGAACGTCTCCTCAGAGGGACAGTCCAGCACTTCGTAGATCCGCACGGGCTCGGTCTTTCCCTTCACGATCACGTCGTCGATGTCGCGGACGCGGTATGTGCCCTTCAGGCCGTTCACCGTGTTCTGCGATACCAGGATCTGCGCTGAGCAGGTCTTGCACAGGCCTTCCATGCGCGAAGCGAGGTTCACGCCGTCGCCCATGACCGTGTAGTCCATTCGTTTCGGCGAACCGATGTTGCCGGAGACGACGTGATCCGTGTTGATGCCGATCCCGATGTTCACAGGCATGCCGCCGGTTTGTGCGCGCGCCGTGTCCCAGGCGCTCAGCTCGCGAACCATACCGATGGCGCAGCGGACGGCCCGGTCAGATCCTCTGCCGCTTCGCAGCCTTCAAGAACCTTCTTGCCAGTTGAGCAACCCGGTCCTGCCCCGCCTCTTCGGCCTCGGTCAGAATCTTCTCAACGTGGGGTACGAGGTGTGCCTCTCCCCATACGAAAGCTGTCGCCAGCTCGGCGCTGCGGGTTTCGCCGTCGTTGGCGCCATTGATGAGCGCCCAGGCAGCCGCCTCGTCGTAGTACGGTGAGTCTTCGTCCGGGAGCCGGTAGTCCGGCTCCTTCTGGGAGTCGTCCTCTTTGACGAATGCGCGCGACATCGGTGTGAGGCAGTCCGGACCTAAGCGCCCGCTGCCGCGGGGCCAGGCTTGGGCAGCTTGATCTCCGGATCTTCTGGATCTGGTCGATAAATCACGATGGTCTTTCCGATGATCTGTGGTACATGGCTGTCCCAGATAGCGTCGACGATCTGCGCAGCCACCTTCTTCGCGTTTTCCGGTGCGGACTCGAGGACCTTCACCTTGATGAGTTCACGCGTGTTCAGGGCGTCCGTCACGGACTGTACGGCGGCGTCCGTTACTCCCTCGTGCCCGATGTGCACGAGGGGCTTCAGGCGGTGAGCCAACTTGCGCAGGTGTGCGCGCTGTTTCGATGTCAGGTCCGCCATCAGCGGGTGAACTCCGAGGTGCAGATGAAAAGTTGTCGGAAAGAATAATGAATCGTGGCCTGGCATGGGCGTTGCCACGTGATGTAGCGCGGAGTGTGCAATTTGGGGCCATGTGCGGCGTCTGTAGTTTGAGGCGGAATACTACGCGCTGGCCGGCCGCATCGACGAGGCGAGATCGTCACCCATGGCGCTGACTTCGGACGATCAGCGGAGAGGTGCAGGTGTTGTGTTCGAGGCCGGGCATCCGGTGGCGGACGCCGGAGATGAAATGGCGGATGGCCCTCTCGCGGAGCGGGTGGTCGAGTTCTGGCCCAACCACTATATGGAGCTCTACCATGCGGGGGCCGCGATCTACGAGCGTGGTGAAGCTGGGTTGTCCGGTGAGTACCTCATTCGCTTTCTCGACAACTATGTTCTGGATGACAGCTGGCGAGTAAACGCGCCCACCATCTTGGCCGAAATCGGGTAGTCAGGACGTACCCCGAGCCGAGAGGTGCTCGTCAGCGGAATGGCCTGGGATCTGAAGCGAAATCCGTTCGTTATTGTAGTTGCGTACACTACCCGCTCGGCATCAGTTGCCGGGTGCATCTCGGTGCCTCTACACTGGATAAATGAATGGCTCACCGACTTCGGCCGCTGGCCCTCGCCCTCTGCTTTATCGTGGCGTCGTGCGGGGATTCCGGACCTGTGGGGGAAGAGGGAGTGGTCGATTTCAGCGGTACATGGGTGCTTCGGCTCGACTTCTCCTATCCCGCTGAAGACGTTTTCTGTGCGATCACCGACATCAGCCTCACAGTGGTGCAAAACGGAACCGTGCTTTCAGGTGGGGCTACAGGCGGCACCCAGGCCTGCTCTCAAACCGGTACCGACTGGCCAGAGGGCCAAATCGTAGACCAGATCCTGTCAGGGAGAACACGCTCTAATTCTGCGGTGTTTTCACTCAAGGGCGGTGGCTATTCGCTGAGCCTCAGTGGTCTTCCAAGGAGCGGTCGCTTCGATGGTACGTTTCAAGGCAACGCGTTCCTCGATCCGTTCGATGTTGGCGACGTGACGGTTTCAGGAACCTGGAGTGCCAGTCGGTAGTGTGTTGATTCCCCGGACATCTGCTGGCCCGCGCGCGCGTGCGCTACTCGTTGTTGCGGTGTCCGTGTTCGCTGCGTGTGGGATTTTCGGGCCTCCGCCGGTCGGTGTGGTGCAGTTGCTCGAGGCGTTCCTGACCGCTGAGGTCGCCACCACGCTCTCATTCACTGTGGAAGTCGAGGACGAAGTCGGCCGGCCCATTCAGGGATTCCCAGTAACGCTTGTTCCGGCTCAGGGCTCGGGCACGATCACCCCGACCTCCGTCAGCACAGGAGCAATGGGGACGATCACGATTCAATGGACGCTGGGGACAGCCGCGGGTATCCAGTCAGTTCGTGTATCCGCTGGTGCCAAATCTGTGACGGTCGAAGCGACTGCCACGCCGGGGGCTCCGAGCGAAGTCAGGGTAGCATCTGGAAATGGTCAGACGGGGCAGGTGGGCCTTCCTTTGAGCGCTCCGATCGTCATTGCCGTTCAGGATCGGTTCGGAAACCACGTGCCGGACGTGGGGGTTCACTTCTCCACAGACTCGGGACTGTTGGCTCACCTGCTCGTTATCTCGGATGCCGGAGGTGAAGCGGAAACGTCATGGTCACTAGGAGGGACGCTCGGGAGTCAGGCGATGTCGGCTTCCGCGCTCAATCTGACGGCCGTTCAAGTGACGGCCACGGGAATACCGGGCCCACCTGCGTCGTTGGTGGTGATGTCGGGAGATGCACAGAGCGGCGTCGTCGGGGAGGCTCTCGCGGAGTCGATCGTTTTCGAAGTGCGAGACGCTTTTGCGAATCCGGCTATCGGAGCAGCGGTCGATTTTTCTGGGGATGGTTCGGCTGATCCCCTGGCCGGCGCCGCAGACGATCAAGGCCGAGTCGCCGTGACATGGACCCTCGGCACGGCGGCCGGATCACAGGCCTTGGAGGCAGCGGCCGGCTCGGCCACCGCTGCGGTGGCGGCAGTCGCCCAGCCGGGTGCTCCGGCCAGCCTCAAAGAGGTCTCTGGCGGTGGGCAGCAGAGTTATGCCACGGCGACGCTGGTGGAACCCATGGTGGTCCGGGTCCTCGATGCGTTCGGAAACATGGTGCCGAAACCGCCGCCTGACCGTTTGCGACGGTCTACGTAGCTGAGCGACTCCATGACGTAGTGGGCTCGCCGCGTCAGGAGTCACGCCGCATGTTGGGCGTAGGTCACAACCCCATCGGAGAGTTCCTCATGCGATTCCTCGCATCGATCCTTCTGTGCGCTACCCTGGTCATCGGCGTCGCGCAGCCCGTTTCTGCACAGCCCGCTCAACTCGAGGGTTGGAAGAGTCAGCTCGTCGAGACGATCGAAGGTAGGCGTCAGTTCACCGCGAATGTGGTGGACCAGATCTTCAGCTACGGAGAACTCGGCTTCCAGGAGTTCGAGACGTCACGATATCTTGTGCAAGTGCTGAGGGACGAAGGCTTCACGGTCGAAGAGAACTACGCGGGCATCCCGACGGCCTGGGTCGCCACCTGGGGGTCAGGCAGTCCCAAGATCTCGCTCGGAACCGACATCGATAACATTCCCAAGGCATCGCAAACGCCGGGCGTCGCATGTCACCTCCCTCTCGTTGATGGAGCCCCAGGGCACGGGGAGGGGCACAACTCTGGTATGGCCGTTCAGATCACGGCAGCACTAGCTGTGAAGGATCTGATGGAGGCCGAGGGACTTCCCGGTACGATCCAAATCTGGCCCGGAGTCGCTGAAGAGCTCGTTGCCACCAAGGCGTACTATGTCCGCCAGGGCATGCTCGAGGACGTCGACATCGTTCTCTACGCCCACGTGGGGAGCAACCTCGGCACGGGCTGGGGGAACACCCCGGGCACGGGGCTGGTGTCCGCGATGTTCACCTTCGATGGTTTCGCCGCTCACGCGGGTGGGTCTCCGTGGCTCGGTCGTAGCGCTGCGGACGCGGCAAACCTCATGGAAGTAGGCTGGAATTTCCGTCGGGAGCACATCCGCACGCAGGCCAGGTCACACTCGATCATCTACGACGGCGGTGACCAGCCGAATGTCGTGCCATCGAAGGCGTCCGTCTGGTTCTACTTCCGCGAGAAGAACTACCCCCAGATCCGTGACCTCTTCGCCGTGGGCGATTCGATCGCACAGGGTGCCGCCATGATGTCGGGCACGAGGCTGGAGGAGACGCGGATCATCGGCTCGGCTTGGCCTGGTCACTTCAACAAGATCATCGCCGAGACGATGTACTCGAACATCCAGAACGTCGGCCTTCCGGAGTGGACTGAGGCCGACCAGCAGTTCGCACGTGCCACGCAGGGCGAAGTAGGTGGTCGTGAGTCCGGCTTGTCGACCGAGCTCAGCATCTTGAGGCCCGCTCCTACCGAGGCTCAGCGGACTGCCGGCTACGCAGACGATATCGGGGACATCTCGTGGAACGTGCCAACCGCCACGCTATCGTTCCCGTCTAATATCCCGAACCTGCCGGGCCACAACTGGGCCAACGCGATCGCGATGGCAACGCCGATTGCCCACAAGGGTGCGACGCAGGGCGCGATGGCTCAGGCGATGACACTCTTGGACTTCATGGTCCGGCCGGAGCTGGTGGAGGCTGCGTGGGAGTACTTCGACGATGTGCAAACGGCGGATATGACGTACACGCCGTTCATCAGCCCAACGGACATGCCCGCCACCGAAATGAACGAGGGCATCATGGCTGAATTTCGTGAGGAAATGAGCAAGTACTACTTCAACCCGGACGAGCATGACTCGTACCTGGAGCAGCTGGGGGTGTCGTATCCGACGTTTCGGCAGCCTGATGGGCGGTGCCGCATTGGGTCAGTGAGCGAGCAGGGACAGGGTGGCTGACGGCAGCGGGTGACGGTTTACCTCTCGTCGCCCGGGGTGCCGCAGTGGACTTGGACGTCGTGTCGACGGTTGTGGCAGCGTATCAAGTGACGCCTTAGCGGATCGATCCAGACACTCAACTGACGATTCGTGATGCCTGTGACCGAGGGCCCCCCACCTGTGACGTCGATCTCGGCGAGTTCGACGCCGACGGCTTCGTGAGTTGGTTGACCGGGAACCAAGAATTGGCGGGGAGTCTCACACTAGTGATCACCATGCAGTCACGTGGGCAGCAGGACTACCTGCCCTCCTTTGGTTCGGATTCGGGCTGACGCTCTAACTGCCCTGATCGAACCCGAACTGGCACGCTCACATGAACTTCTCGTGGGTGGGTTTTGTGGACTACGAGGAAGCCACTGTCCAGCGTTGAGACGCTTGCTACGAGTTATGTCGGAAGCCTAGAAAGCGCCCGGACGCTTCTTCGATGTCGTCGGCATTCCTGCCCAGATGGGGCGACTCAGCCGCCCAGTCGTTCGAGTGCGGCTCGGGCATCTGCGTTACCACGCTCGGCAGATTGCCGGTACCAGGCCACCGCCTGCTCGAGGTTGGTCTCTACGCCGTTCCCTACTTCGTAGGCTTCACCCAGGCGGAGTTGTGTGATCGCGTCGCCCTGGTCGGCGGCGAGCGTCCACCAAAAGACGGCGGCCTCCGGGTCGAGTGGCACGCCGCGCCCGACTCGGTACGCGTTCCCGATGTTGTGCGCGGCCAGCACATGTCCGGTCTCCGACGCTACGGTAAACCACTCGACTGCGGTTGCTGGGTCGGCCTCGACTCCGAGGCCTTCGTCGTAGGCTGTACCCATTAGGAAGATCGCTTCGGGTTCTTCGGTCTCGGCCAGTTCTCGGATCTCCTGGATCACTCCCGCGGCCAGCGAGCGGGCGAGGTCTTCGTCCCTGTCGAAGCCCATGCGTCCGCGAGAATAACAACGGGCGAGCCACATCCGAGCGAGTGCAGAGTCGGTATCCTCAAGGACCTCCAGGAGTAACTCTTGCGCCCGGGTATCGTCGACGTGACCTGCGACCCCGGTGTACCAGTCGATCGCTTCCAGAAGGCGGGGATCGGCGCTCGCTGCTGACCGCCCGAAAAGGAAAACATCCGCCTCTTCCACGGTAAAGACCGGTGTGCTCTCCGAAAGCGGTGGGGCTCCCATCTGTGTCGTGCGATTCTGCACCCGTTGTGCGCGCATTTCTTCGCGGTTGTTGAGAACGACCCAAGTACGCTGAATCGTGGGCGCTCCTTGTGCCTGAGCCTCGCGCGGCCGGAGATATCGCTCCACGTAGTAGTCCAATGGCTCGGCACTGACGAAGTCGCTCGCGACGAGGTCGCCGGGGCGGAAGTACTCCATCATTTGGATCGCGATCTCTTCGCCCTCAGGAAATCCTCCTGTTTCGAGCGATGCGCGCACGGGTGAAGCCAAGACGATGTGAACGGTCATCAGTACGGCCCAAAGTCTGATGAAGCCTCCAGTGACAGAACTCGGCAGGAGTCGCTTCAAAGAAGACGCGCAACGTAGAAGCTGCCACGAAACGGTTGGCAGTAAGGGCCTCTAAGCCTGTAACCGCGCGCGTTCGTCGAATACTCGATAAGGACCGGGGAGGTCTCGACGATCATCGCTGCGATGAGACCTGCGCGTCGACCGGAGGCCTGGTGGCCCACCCATGCGGCAATGGAGATGAGCATGCATCCCGCGAAGAAGGCGGGAAGCCGAATGATGATCGGGGCGGCTCGCATACGAAACCGCCTACTCTTTTCCGACGGAAGCAGGGCCGATATCTGCGATCGACGCGGTACCAGCCAGTCCCATGGTGACCTCGAGTTCGTTCTGGAGAATCTCTAGGACACGTTCGACGCCGGCCTGCCCGAAGGCCCCCAGGCCCCACAAATAGGGGCGCCCAACTGCCACTGCGGTCGCCCCTCGAGCGAGGGCCTTGAACACGTCCGTCCCGCGTCTCACTCCACCGTCCATGATGATGGGTACTCGGCCATCCACGGCCTCCGCCATTTCGGGAAGTGCGTTGATCGTCGCGCGGCCGCTACCCTCGGATCTGCCCCCGTGGTTCGAGACCCATACGGCGTCCACGCCGTGTTCTACGGCGAGCGTGGCGTCTTCGTGTGTGACCAGGCCTTTCACGATGATGCGTTGGTCCGTGATCTCCCGGAGCCGGCCAATGAAATCCCATGTCATGGCGGGGGTGCGCAAATCGCTGGGTGGGGAGGACGTGCCTTGGTACATCGGCTTCACTGGGGGTGCTTGGCCTCCTTCTGTGTGACAGCCGGCACAGTTCCGGTCATCGATGCGTGCCCATCGTTCCTGAGTCAGGCGATTGCTATCCGAGGGTAAGTCGACCGTGAGTACGATGGTGGGGCACCCCGCTTCACGGACCCTCGCTACAACGTCCTGAGTCACGCTCCAATTGGACGTCGCGTAGAGCTGGTACCAGACGGGTTCACCCCGTGCTTCGTTCACTTCTTCAACTGCGGTGGAACTCACGGAGGAGAGGACTTGGAGATGGCCCCTGGCTCGCGCCGCTCGTGCGGTTCCCGATTCCGCATCCTCGTGGAAGGCGCGGTGGCTCCCGGCCGGAGCAATCACGATTGGCGAGCGCCACTCACGTCCGAACAGGTTCACGCTCGTATCGATCTTGCTGACATCAATGAGCCGTCTCGCACGCACGTACAGATCCTCGAAGCCCGCTCGGTTGTTGCGTTGGGTCTCTTCACCGTCCACGCCGGTCTGGATGTATCCGAAATGTGCGGGAGGCATCACAGCTTCGGCGACTTTCTCCATGTCAAAGACGTCGAGTGCCTTCTGCGCTTCCATGACAAGATCGTCGAGCGTTCGGCTCCTGCCCTGCTGCGCGATGGTGTCTGGTGTGCCGAAGGCATCGCAGCCACCCAGGTAAGGAAGCAGCGGACTAGCGGCGAGCCACCGGAGGAAGTCACGGCGCCGAATCTCGGTATGCGGTGTGTCGGACAAGGTCGTTTTCTTTCAAGGTGAATCTGGCGTCGCCCATTTCGAGTGGCTGCGACGGAGTCAGGTTGGGATGCACGGGCAATAACGTCAATCAGGGGCCTGCTCGCAGTGCTCGATCCGGTTTGCAGTCCGACTCCGATGTTCCCTTGATGAAGCCCACATTTCGTTCTCTTTCAGCGCACGTCCATGGTGGCCTGTCGGTTGCTTTGGTGGGGCTGATCCTCTCGCCCGTCTCCGGCGAGGCCCATGCCGTTTGGTCGTATGATGCGCCGAGGGCGGCGGGCACAATTCAGATCGACGGCAGGCTCGATGATGCTTGGTCCGGGGCGCCCGGCCCGGTGGCGGTACCAGGACAAGCGCGGGCGGTCCCTCCCCGAGCGGGTGACAGCCGGCGGGTGAATTTCTCCCGCGTTGAGTGGCCGTTGATCGAGGCGGACGATGGCTACAGGAAGGAACGAGAGCCCGTGGATTGGTGACGGAGTTCGCGAGGGGGTGACCGCCTTGGCAGGCACGCTTCTGAATGCGGGGCTCTACCTGCCCGACCTAACGCCTGTGCAACTGGATGAGGCCGTTGCCATTGCTCGTGAGGCGGGGGCTTTAGGGGTGTCGGTCTTCGAAATGGATGGGCTGACGGACGAGCACTTGTCGACTGTGAGGAGCGGGCTGAGCGTCTAACGCTCTGCCAGCGCCGCTAGAGACAGGTCCAACTTCTCGCGAAACCAGTCGACGGACTTCGCGCATGCCTCGAGCTCTTCTGCGTTGATGAGGATGGACCAGCCATCGTTTGACTCGGCGACAATGCAGGGTGTGGCTCCTCGCGTCACGGCTTCCAGCTCCGGAGGCTGCTCGTTCAAGTGCACCAGGTGGAGTGGGAGTGTGCACTCATCTTCGAGTGTCTTCCACTCGTCCTTTTTGGACACAGTTGCGTGTGTGATATCACACAGAGCGCAGTGCATGGTCCCCCGGATCTTCCCGAACACATAGGCCAGCTCGCCGGCGATGCCGCCGTTTGCGTTGTACACGCCCCAAAGTGCCTTCGGTTGCACGCTCATTCCTCCTTGGTCGTATGGGTCGAAGAGTAACGCCCACAGGCATTCCTTGGGTTCCCCCTGTATGTTCGGGGCCATGACTATTCGATCGATATCAAGTGTTCTGACAGCCTTCCTGATTACCGCGTGCGGCCAGCCCGAATTCGACCTCGTACTCGAGGGCGGTATGGTGGTGGACGGCACCGGGGCGCCTGCTTTCACGGCCGACGTCGCCGTGCTCGACCAGGTCATCGTAGAAGTCGGGGATCTCTCTGGGCGTTCCGCGACGGACCGCATCGACGTCACCGGGCACTACGTCGCCCCCGGCTTCATCGACATCCATACGCATTCGATTGGGTTGATCCGGGAAGAGCGCGATGCGGACAACTTCGTCCGCCAAGGTGTGACGACCCTTATGGAGGGGAACGACGGAAACTCACCGCTCGAGCTGGGCGGCTTCTACGATTCGCTGAGTGCGGGAGGGCCTGTAGCCCCGAACTTTGGGATGTTCGTAGGCCATGGCTCGATTAGGTCCGAGGTAATCGGGAACGAAGACAGAGCTGCGACTCCAGGCGAACTGGATCGGATGCGTGCATACGTCGCCACGGGCATGGAGGACGGCGCCTTTGGGCTTTCCACCGGGCTCTTCTATTTGCCCGGTAGCTTTGCGGAGACATCAGAGGTCATTGAACTCGCGAAGGTCGCTGCTGCCGCGGGTGGCATGTACATCTCCCACCTGCGCAACGAGGACGTCAACGTCCTCGAGTCCGTGAAAGAGACGATCCGAATCGGGCGTGAGGCTGGTATCCCTGTCCAGATGACCCACCACAAGGTGGGCGGGCACCGCAACTTCGGGCGGAGCGTCGAGTCCCTGGAGTTGATCGCAGCAGCTCGAGCCGAGGGTGTCGACATCACCTTTGACCAGTATCCGTACACAGCGTCGTCGACAGGCTTGTCCAGCGTTATTCCCCGCTGGGCCCAGGCGGGTGGGCAACTCGCGGAGCGGCTATCCGATCCCGCGACGCGCCGGCGTGTGGTGGACGACATCGAGGCCTTCGTCGAAATGCGCTTTGCGGACGACCCGTCCAAGATCCAGCTCGTGTCTTGCTCTTTCGATGAAAAATCGGCGGCCGCTTTTCCGGACGATCTCTCGGGTTGGACGCTTGCCGACATCTTCACCGCTCGGGACGTGCCGGGGACTCCCGCTCAGATAGCTGACCTCATTCTCGAGATCGATGCCGCCGGACGGTGCGGTGCGATCTTCCACGCGTTCGACGAAGAGGACGTTGAACGCTTCATGCAGTCGGAGTTCGGCATGATCGGTTCGGATGGTCGCTTGTCCCGGTTCGGGGAGGCCAGCCCTCACCCCCGTGGATACGGCACCTTCGCCCGAGTTCTGGGAGTGTACGCGCGCGAGCGCGGCGTGATCACCATGGAAGAGGGTGTGCGTCGAATGACTTCGGCTCCGGCGGACCGACTAGGACTCTCTGATCGCGGAAGGGTGTCCCCGGGTATGGTGGCGGACCTCACCGTCTTCGATCCAGAGACCGTGGCCGACCGAGCGACCTTCGATGATCCACATCAGTACGCGGTCGGGATCCCGCATGTCTTCGTAGGTGGAATCGCGGTGGTGCGGGATTCTGAAGTCACCGGGATGCGGCCCGGCGTGGTACTACGCGGCCCCGGGTACCGGCATCGATGACCGCGACGGACACGCGGTCAGTCATCGTCCCCGCCTGCGGCGGCTTCAAATTCCAGAAGTCGTGTTTCGAGCGAGCCCATCACCCGTTCCAACGCATCCTGTTCTTTGCCGAAGAAGAAGCGGAAGACCGGAGTCGATGTGGCGACGACACCGAGGATCCCCGCCGGAAGCAAGAGTCCTGGGTTGGCGATCGCGAGTGCCTTTCCAACGATTGCAGCTGTTGCCATGCCCGTGACGGACCCGCCCCCAATGACCAGGCCGAGGAATCCGTCCCGATAGTTCCCGAGTACCCGGATGCGTGTCTGGTCGCCCTCGGGTCGAAGCGAGACGTAGCGAGTTCCGAGTGAACCACCTGCCTTCCACTCGAAGCCGCCCATGATCTCTGTCACGATGCCCTGGCGGGCGAATTCATTGCGAATCAGATCGAGCAGATGTGGCATGTGGTCGTCTTGAAGCCGCGCCGGGATGACACGCTCGAATTGCACCGTGGTCGGCTGACCCAAGA
The DNA here is from genome assembly GCA_029245345.1 of Longimicrobiales bacterium. Taxonomy (NCBI): domain Bacteria; kingdom Pseudomonadati; phylum Gemmatimonadota; class Longimicrobiia; order Longimicrobiales; species Longimicrobiales bacterium. Next base: position 54,065 of record JAQWPM010000014.1, on the reverse strand, counting down.
TCCGTCCTGTGGGCGCGGTTCGAACGATATCGAGAGAGCGTGCCGCAGTTTCGATCTGGGCAGACTCGATGCCGACTTCTACGCCGATGTCTTTGAGCTCCTCCAGCGTCATGCCAGAGCCCGACATCGACCCGGAATCGTCAGTACGTGAGTCGACCGCTTTTCGTAGGATCAGGGCGACTTCGTCTTCGTTATAGCGGCGTTCAGGCACGGTCGTCAGCCTCGGCGAGCGGCCGCTAGGGTCGAGTACCTGCGCGTTTCGTGCCCATGATGGACCCGTTGCCCATACCCGCCATTTCGAACTGACCGATGAGTTCGCCTTCCTCGATCATGATTTGGAACGTGAGCGAGAAGTCTGGGCTGTCACCAACGAACGTGACCTCGTGAGAATCAGTATCTACCGTGAACGTGTTCAGGTCGACCACGCCCATGTCGGTTCCGAGGGATCCACTGAACTCACCGTCGGTCTCCGTGATGTCCAAGACTCCGCCGAGCTGCATGCCCATGGCGTCGATGGAGACGTCGTATGTGCCAGTGGGCGTCCACGGCGGCGGCGGCGGTGGCGGTGGCGGACCGGCCGAGCAGGCCGCGACCATCGCGGCGAGCATGATTGTTGGAAGCAGCTTCTTCATTGCTGTGGTCTCCGGGGTGGTAGCTGGTTGGGCACGCCCAATGTAAGGAGGTGCCGGCGCCTTGGCACGGATCGGGCGCATTGAGCTGGAGGACGGTGTCGCGCATCAGTCCAAATGCTTGAGCTCAGCATCGAGTGCTGGCAGAAGTGCCGTCGCTTGAGGGATCCGATCTCTAGCTCCCCGCCTGCTCGGCGGTCTCGCCACGCGTCGACTCCGAGCCCGACTACGACACCGAGTACAACAACGGCGAACTCGGCGGCCAACCAGCCGAGGCGGCTGCGGAGGTGGGATCGTTCACTCATGGGAGACTCCGCTCTTCGAATTGCGCCTCATGCAGACGGGCGAACCTGGCGCGGTTCCATACCGTGCGCCTCGGGGTAAGTCGGCATGTGGTGTTTCGTAGGATGCATGTGAAGGTGGCACCTGACGAACTGCGCACTGAGCCGCGACATCCCGATTCTAATGATCAACGGTGTGGTGATCTGCAGGTTCCGACCCTTGAGTACGTTGCTCGCTGGGGTGACCTGAACGCCTGCCAGGCGACGCTCTCCGTCCCCGAGTTTATGGATCCGTAGGACGACAACACGACCGTCGAGCGGTCGGCCTGCGTAGGATGCGGAGCGGAAACCCTGTTCTACAACGCCAACGGTGGGAGGCATACGTGGCCCGGTCACCTTCAATTCTGCGCTCGGGGCTAAAGGTTTGGAACTCAACGCGACCGACTCTATTCTGGCGTTCTTTTTTCGGAACTCCCGCTAACGATCGATGGCCCGCTTCCCTGAGTCGCGCCTCACGCGCTCGCACGGCATACTCATGGCGGGTGGAATGGTTGGGTTGATTCAGATCGGCCGGAGAAGAGCATGGTACGCTACGAAGTGAATGGCCCCGTCGACGAGCAGGAGGTCGATCAACTCTTCTCCGCGGTTTGGCCCAATCATGCGCCTAGGAGTTTGGCGGACATGCTCGACGTGAGTTTGACCTACGCCGTGGCCTACCCCGATGACACTTTGGGCGGATTCGTACGAGTCTTGGAGTGCGGGCGTGTGCGCGGATTCGCGATTGGCTCCACGGCGCATCCTGACGCGGGAGATGGCGTAGGCACGGCGTTGTTCAACGAGGCCGCAGCTGTGGCGAAGGAAAAGGGATTGAAGCAGCTACACGTCGAACTTCCGTCGAAGATGAGGTGTTTCTGCGGCCGGGCAGGCTTTCGGCACACCGCTGCGGGGCGCCACAAATGTTGAGTAACTGGCCACACAGCGTCGGTCCTGTGGCACTGAGAGTCTGCCTCATGGCACTCGCGATTCCAGCACTAGCTGAATCCCAGGCTCCTGATCCACAGCCCGGAACTACCGCGATCATGGGTGGCGTGCTATGGGATGGCACCGCCGATGTGGCCCGCCCGAACCCCGGGATCCTCATCCAGAACGGGACGATCCTGCGGCTCGGCGTCGCACCTGCCGAAGTTGGTGCCGCGACCGTCGTGCTCCTTGAGGACGACCAGTTCATTATGCCGGGCCTCTTCGATCTGCATGCACACTACGCGGTCGACCTATTCGGAGAAGGCCGGGTCGATGACTACACTGTGAACCCGGTCCTCTTTCTCGCGAACGGAGTGACCTCGACCTTTCCGGCGGGAGAGATCGACCCAGATGAGGCGCGCCGCGGCCGTGCCCGCATTGCGAGTGGTGAAATGCCAGGGCCGCGCATCTACAGCTCGGGACCGTATTGGGGCTCAGCTCGTCCAGGCTGGAGTCACGAAGCGATGACTCCTGATTCGATCAGGAAGGAAGCGACGTACTGGGCGTTGAACGGAGCCCGCGGTTTCAAGGCCAAGGGGATCCGGCCGGAACAGCTCGAGGTCCTCATTGACGTTGCCCACGCGCATGGACTCACGGTGACGGGCCACCTCGACTCTGGATTCCGGAATAGCGTCAATCCGCGAGATGCCATCTACATGGGCATCGATCGGATCGAACACTTCATGGGTGGCGACGCTTTTGTGGGTACGCAGTCTGCGTACGCGTCGCTTGAGTCGTTTGATCTGGACGACCCCGAGACCCTCGACCGGATCGAAGCGCAGACGAAGTTGTTCGTGGCCCAGGGCGCCTACTTCGACGCGACCCTCAGCGCCTATGACTACTGGGCAGGGAAGGACGCGGAGGTTTACGACTATTGGGAGGACGAGCGCGGCTTCCTGACCCCTTACGCGCGCGCAGAAGTAGAGTCGCGGCTCCCACGAAACCCGATGGGGCAGTTCGAACGCATTTACTACATGAAGCGCCGGACCATCAAACTCTTCTACGACTTCGGCGGCGGCGACAACATCTCGCTTGGCACGGACCACCCGAGTTGGGGAGAATGGTGGAGTGGTTTCGGTGTGCACCGAGAGCTCCAGTCGATGGTCCTAGCCGGCCTCCCGAATGCGGCTGCTCTCAGGGTCGGCACGATCAACTCTGCTCGCGCTTTCGGTGTTGACGAACGACTCGGCACGATCGAGCAGGGCAAGTATGCAGACCTGATCGTGATTGACGGGAATCCCCTCGAAGAGATCACGGATACGCGACGCGTTACGTGGGTCATGATCCGGGGAGACGGGTACTACACCGAGCCGTTGTTCGAGTCCGTCCGAGGGAAGATGGGACCCGCCAGCGAGGCAGACGCGGACGGGTGGAAGGGGAATCTCCGCTTCGGCCGCTAGGAACACTCCCATTCTCTGCGGAATGGGCTTCCTAGCGGCTTGTCGCGTCTCCATGCTGTGTCTAGCGTTTCCAAGATCCTCTGCATGGCTCTGAACCATTAATTGGGCATGGTGGCGACCTGAATCGTCTTCCGTGGTTCTGAAGGAGCATCCGACAATGAAGCGAATTCATGTCCTCCTGGGCCTCTTGGCTGTTCTCGTAGCTGTGCCCGCGAACCTCTCAGCCAAGGTACTGCCCGAACGCGCTGTGCTGCGGGATATCCCGCTGACGAACGCCTTCCGTCGTGCCTTCGAAGCAGGCACGCGTGATTCGACCGGTGCGCCAGGCGCTGCATACGGGCAGTTCGAGGCGAACTGCTCCATCGACGCGCGATTCGACGTCGACGCCGGTACGATCACGGGTCGCGAGACCGCGGAGATCGAGAACAACAGTCCAGGTCTGCTGGATCGGATTGTGATTCGTCTCGACCCGAATGTGTATTCGGCGACTGCGGTTTTTTCTCGCGCGGTTCCGGATATCATCACCGGGACGGTTGTTTCGGCGGTCTCCGTAGGCCGGTGGCCGAAGGCGTGATTATGGCTCGTTTGGCGGCTCGTTTGGCGGCTCGTCGATGTATCTGACGGACGGCCACCGGCTCCTTATCCGAGAGACGTTGCAGGAGATCGAGGAGACGCCGCCGCCGGCTGAACCCGGAGTGTACGGCTGTGGACTCGCCATAGTGGGCCTAGTGGTGCTCGTTGGCTTTGGGATCGTAGGTCCCAGATTCGGGGTGGGTGCCGGCGTTGCCACCCCGATCCTCGTCGTTGGAGGAGGCTCCTTGGTCATTGGTATGGTGCTTTCGCTGACACGCAGTGGCTTCACGCGAAAGGTGGCCGGTGCGGCGACAGAGGTCGCCTTGAGCGAACTCGAAGACGGAGAGGGCGACGAAGACGTGCTCCTACGTGCGGCGACGCTTCTCCTGGCCCATGCCTTCGTCGCTTCCGGAGAGACCATGAGGTCTACCTTCGACCGAAGTGAAGCCGCGCTGCGTATAGGCGAGCGAATGCCGCTCGTTCGGGCCGTGGAGGGGTACCTGACTTCGTCGGAATCGATGTATCCGGTCTTTACTACGGAGACGTCCGAGGACGCCTCACCTTTGGACGGTGAGAGCGAAGAGGCCTAGCGACCGTTAGTAGATCGGCGACCTGAGGTAGACATCGGTCCGCTCCCAAGAGGCCAGCCGCTCGGCGAGCACTTCGTCGGCCTCAGCGTCGTCCCCGATCGCTCTAAGTGACCGCTCGAGCCCGAACAGCGACCAGCCGTTGTGCGGGTGCGCGACCAGTTCATCCCTGAAGGCTTCGATGGCCTCGTCGTGGCGTCCTGCCTCCCATAATGCGTCGCCGAGCCACTGGCGAACCGAAAAGGGAAGGGGTTCTGGTTCGTCGTATCGGAGACCGCGCTCCAACTCCGAAGCTGCCTGGAAGATCGCGATGGCCCCGTCGAGATCACCGTTCGCACGCATGATCTCGCCTTCCAGGATACCGCCTGTGATCCCGAGCAGCTGAGCCACAGTGTGGCCTCGGAAGGACGCGTTTTCTGGGGCGTCTTCGATCCCCTGCTTCACGAGATGCAAGTACCACCGGGCCGTGCCTTCGTCACCCATACGCAGGTGGGCATACCCCTTCCCGGCGTTCCACAGGCCCTCGAAGACTCCCCCGTCAGGGGCCCCGTCCAAGGCAATGAGGTCCTCAAAGCGTCCGAAACGCATCATCGTCAGGGACTGATAGAACTGTCCGCCTTGCTGGATCTTGGCGTATTCCTTGGCGGCCTGGATCGCGACGGCGCCCTGGCCTCCGTTCGATGCGGCGAAAAGCAGCATGTGCAGGTTGTGGGACGGGTAGATCGCGAAGCCTTCGCCGGTGGCCGCCTTCATGTCCGAATGCCATGCCTGCGTATTCCCCACAACCGATTCGGCCCAGCGCCCCACCCGGTTGAACGTATGGGACGGCATGTGTTGGATGTGGCTCGCGCCCGGGATCGACTGACCTAGGTACGCTGCACACCCTTCCGCCTTCTCGGGCTGTACCGTCGGCTCGGTCGAGTGGATGTAGAGGTGGCAGGCTCCCGGGTGGGTGATGTCCTTGGACAGGACGTCTTCGAGTACCCGGTGAATCCGTTGGATGGACACCTTTTCGATGTCCCACCTGCCGCGGCGTGGCTCGAGGAGCATGAGGGACTCGCCTGCCAGGAACCCGATGTCCAGATCGTTCGGGTAGGCCTCGTAAAGTGTGTTCACGCTCTCGGCCCAGGCTTCGTCGAGTGTGCGGCGGCGATCCCCATCGTGTTCGGCTTCATAACGCTCGGCCATCGCCTCGATCATGGCCCGTTCCACCGGGGTCGTGTTCCCGTCTCGTACGTCCATCGCCTTTGAGATGGCGGCGTGGGCCCGGGGCGCGTCAGGCGTTGTCATCGGTCCGTTTAGATATGGACCCCAGGCCCAAGCTTCACCGAAGTAGCACATTGCGCAGTTCGGATCGAGCTTCCATGCCTCGCGGAACGACCGAGCACCCAGGCCAGGATCGAAGGCGTACACCAGCTGAATGCCTTGGTCGAAATACAACTGAGCCTGATCGGAAGACGTCGTGATCGTTCGAGAGAAGGGTCCCAATCCCCGGCCATCGTGGTGCAGCGGCATCGGCTCGTCAAAGCCTGCCGGGAGGTCGGGACCGTCTTGGGCGAGGGTCACGGTGGGAGCCATCACGAGAACGAGAGCCACGAACGGTATACGTCGGCGCATGCGGTACTGTCTCCGGTGCGTTCTTGAACTTCGAGAGGGCAGAATTTGCATGTAGATGGCGTTGGCGTCCAGCGAATTGCTGTGATTCGTCTGAAGGCCCGCCCCTCTAGCCGATCGCTCGTCCCGGGCTCAGGTTGAGCCCGTCGCTGCCCCCCTGCCGAGAGGAAGCTCCGCATGACACCCAAGCACCGCCCCGGTCTGTCCAGACGAGCCTGGCTCACCACGACCTCAGGGGTCATCGCTGCAGGTCTCCTGAAAACCCAAGCCGATGCCGTAAAGCTGGTTGCGCAGGAGGCTCCGTCTTCCGCAGACGATCCTACCAGGGTTCCGGGACGTTTGGTGTCTGAGTTGGGGAGTAGGGCTCCGGCTGAGCGGCCGCGCAGGCTGATGCGCAACCAGGCGCTGTCGAGTTCGTCCCGGACGCCACTCCAGGATCTCCACGGGACGATCACCCCGGCGGACCTCCATTTCGAACGGCATCATGGCGGCGTGCCGAACATCGTTGCAGAGAACCACGAGCTGCTCATCCACGGCATGGTGGACCGCCCGTTGGTCTTCAGCATGGCGGACCTCAAGCGATTTCCACAGACGTCGCGAATCTGCTTCGTCGAGTGTTCCGGAAACGGTGGCGGAGCCTACAACCGTGAGCGTATGCCCACGGAGATCACTCCGCAGGCGCTGGACGGGCTTCTCAGCACGAGCGAGTGGACGGGTGTGATGCTGTCCACCGTGTTACGCGAGGTAGGCGTCCAAGACGGAGCGAGTTGGCTCCTTGCCGAAGGGAGTGACTCGGCGGTGATGTCCCGGAGCGTGCCGCTGGAGAAGGGCCTGGATGACGCGATGCTCGTCTACGCACAAAACGGCGAGGCGATCCGGCCAGAGCAAGGATATCCGCTTCGGCTGCTGCTCCCTGGTTGGGAAGGCAATACGCAAGTGAAATGGCTGCGCAGGCTCGAGGTCGCCGACCGACCCACGATGACGCGCGACGAGACGTCCCGATACACGGATCCGCTGCAGGACGGGACGGCGCGGCAGTTCAGTTTTGTGATGGACGCCAAGTCCGTGATCACGTTCCCGTCGTTCCCGTACACGCTGCCTGAAGCTGGGTGGTGGGAGATCAAGGGACTCGCGTGGACGGGACGTGGGCGTATCACCAGAGTGGAAGTGAGCACGGACAGCGGGGACAGTTGGCAGGACGCCGAACTTCAAGAGCCCGTTCTGTCCAAGTCTACGGTCCGTTTTCGGCATCTCTGGGACTGGGACGGCGACGAGACGGTCATCCTGAGCCGAGCGACGGATGAAACCGGATACGTGCAGCCCACGGTACAGCAGCTTTGGGAGGCACGGGGCGAGCGCACCACGTATCACCAGAATCACCAGAGAGCGTGGAAGATCGGCGCAGACGGTGCGGTCACGTTTGGCCTAGGAGATCTGGTATGAGGCGAGCGACTACTTGGGCCGCGGTCGCGGTTCTCTTGGCGGCGTGCTCACCGGCAGACGGCCCGCAGCAGGCGACCAACGGCGTGGATTCCGAGGCTGGAGACTTCTCGGCCGAGTTGGCGGCGAACGCACCGGCTTCTTTCGGCTTCGGCGCGGATGCCACGAACGCCCGGATCGCGATGTGGGACATCGATGTGAAGCCGGATGGAGAAGGTCTTCCAGTGGGAAGCGGTTCCGTCTCCGAAGGCAAACGCGTTTACGAGATGTACTGCATCGCGTGCCATGGTCCGACGGGTACCGAAGGGCCGAACGACCGGTTGGCCGCTACCGATGAGTGGGAGCAGTGGCCGGTAGCGCGCGGGGTCGGCAACTATTGGCCCTACGCCACGACGCTTTACGACTACGTCCGCAAGGCGATGCCGCAGAACGCGCCGGGATCACTCTCCGACGATCAGAACTATGCGGTGATCGCGTATGTGCTGAATCTGAACGGGCTGCTCGCGGACGACGGGGTCCTGGATGCGACGTCCTTGCCGGCGATCCAAATGCCGGCGCGTGATCGGTTCGTAGCAGATGACCGCGTGGGTGGGCCGGAGATCCGCTAAAGGCGGCGGCCTATCCGACGTTCGCCACCCAGTGCGGAGCGGATGGAGAGCTCTTTCTTGCGGCGTTCGGCCCTGGCCAAGAACAAATTGCCTGCATTCAAGGCAGACACGAGCAGGAGAAGCGCGACTGAGGCGAACACGATCGACAGTGTTCGGGACACGCTGTGGAGGACCGACTCTTTCAAGGGCGTGGCTTACGCTACGGTAGGGTAGGGAATGCGTACTCGGTGATCGCGAGGCGATACCAGACGGCGCTGCTCTTGCCTCGAATGTTCTCCTCCCAAAGATCTCCGATCAATGCTTCAGGCGCCTCTCGGTCTGCCACGGCCCAGGGGAGAAGTCGCTCCCACCATCCGTTCTTCGTCATCTCTCAACGACTCCCTCCAAACCTTGCCAGGCCTGTACCAGGGCTTCCTTGGCCTCCCGCAGGGCACCTCGGCCGCTCTCTGTGACCGCGAAGTAGCGGCGGGCCCGGCCTCCTCGTTCTTCAGAAGCGTCAGCCATACGTGATGTCAGGCATCCCTTCTTCACGAGCCGGTCCAAGGTGATGTAGGCCGCGCCGCGGGCAACGGTGCGACCGGACCGGTCCTCACCATTGTCAGACAGGGCTGCAGCGAAAGGGTTGCGGAGTTTGACTGTGGGGGACGTGCTCTGCCGGAGGTCGTCCACGGGCTGCGTTACCGAGTGAAGACGCTACTCACCAGTGCCGTCATCGAGCACCTCGAGCGCTGCAATATCATCCACTAAGGGATGATATGCTGGCGGTCAGTTCCCTCCGCCCGGCGGTAACAGAGCCTTGAGATCTTCCACCATTTGGCCGGCCATGTACCCCAAGAGTTCGCGGGTTGCAGTGGCCTGGTTCACCGTCGTCACGTCCAGGGTGAACACCGCCTCGTTTTTTCCAGCTTCGTCCGTGGTGATCGCGGTGAGATTCAGCGCTTCGCCATTCTGGAGCCGCACGATCTGGTGCGACTGGAGAACGGCCGGAGCCTCGAGGACATCGCCGGTTCCGGCTGGGGCGCTCCAGACGACGTCCGCGTCGTCCGCCGCACCGAAGTGGAGAACGTACAGGTCCTCTCCGGCGAGTTTGTCGGGAAGCGTCGCCCGAACGACGAGCGAAGGAGCGTAGATGAGGTCCGGGTGGTCGAACTCGAATCCGATCGAGTCGAGGACCTCCTGGAACTGCCCCACTTGCTCCGGAGTCATTCCGTTGCGCCGCTGAAGAGCGGGAGCGAACTCGATACTGATCACTATGTTTCCGTGGCGCGCGAAAGCCACAGAACGAGCTCCATCGAGTATGCCTGTTGGGGCCACGCTGAGCGGACCAGGCGTTGTCCATGGGCGTACCTCTTGGACGTCCCAGAGGTCGTCGGCGGCGTCCACAAACCGATAGACACCGTCAGGTTCCGCTGCTGCTGCCGCGGGGGCACAGACGGGACTGTCTTGAGTGGCACAAGCCTCGATCACGACGGGTCTGATCAGGATCGCCCCATCACACGGACCAGCCGCCGTGGCGACATCCCCGGACGCATCAATCAGGTCCTGCGCCTGTGTTTGGATAGCCGTCGCAGCGATTTGGATCGTCCCCTTAGCCCCCTCTCGAGCGATGGTGCGTTGCCTCTGCATGTCCTGGTTCTCGGTGTCGACATAAGCCTGAGCGAGGCGTCCGTCGGCAACGAACCAGTCGTGAATCGCCTTTTCCGTCTCATCAGACTGGTCCAACTCGTCCATGATCATCCGATCTTCGAGCGCCATGGCTTCACTGATTTGACGCAGTCTCTCGGCACGTAAGCCCAGGGGCATGAGCTGGGTGTTGAGTGCGTCCATACGTGCTAAGATCGGCACACAGGCGGCAGTTCTAGCCCTTTCGATCGCGTCGAAGTTGGAAAGCAGCATGTCCTGCGCAGTCGCGAATTGTGGCGAGGCGAGGGTGATAATCGCAGCGATGGTAAAGACTCTCACTCGTACTTCCCTTTTTGGTCGATCTGGATCGATGGGCCGTCATACCCCGTGACTCGTCGAGGATCCCTCCCCCAAGCCCCGAGCGCATATATACGAAAATCCTTGGAAAAGGTACTGAATTGGGAACCGATTTGCCCCGCTCAGGATTGTTTTCTCGAAGAGACATTCATCACGTCGTCGCCACCGACTCGGTTGCGACGCCGAGGAGACTAAGGAGACAGGAATGAAAATCGACTTCGTTCGCGCCATCGCAGGTGGCGTCTTGGGGACCGTAGCGATGACCGTCGTCGGGGTGTATGTGGCACCGTTGATGGGCTTGGCCCCCATGAACCCGGCGAATATGCTGGCCGGTCAAATGGGCGGAAATATGATGCTCGGCTGGGGAGGAGACTTTATGATCGGCATGCCGCTCTTTTCTGGAGACGCGATGGTGGCCATGGGCTCGCTAATTGGGCACATGGTGTTCGGTGCGGTTCTGGGTGCCGTCTACGGCGAGGCCCGTGAGGCAGTGAGGGCTGCTGCCTAACGAGTTCTCGGACACCCGAAAACGACTGAGGGGGCGGCGCCGTGTGGCGCCGCCCCCTCTTTGCGTCTGCCGCGCACAGCTTCGACTAGTAGCTGTCGTCGCTGATTAACGGGTTGAGTCCGTGCTCCACCAAGAGGCGATTGAAGGCTGCCAGCTCCTCGGTCATGAGGTCGTCCAGCTCGCCACGCGCGTTCATGAGGATCGTACGGAGGAGGACCTGCACCTCTCCCTGCTGGTCTGTCGGACGGAAGTCGGCGGTGCCGGTCCCGTTTGCCAAGTGCCGGAGCTTGCCGGCGACCTTCGCTGGATAGCGCACCCCGTCTTGTCCAGTGCCGGTCGAGCGGAGTTGGATCAACTCCTCCTCAACATCGATGAATGCATTGTCCAATGCGTCCGCTCCGGTGATCAACTCCTCCGCGCCGCCCTGGTCTTCGAGAACGTCCACGAGGTCGTAGAGCTGCCTACGTATCCATTCGATCCGGTTGATCGCGTCGGCTGCTGCATCGTAGTCGTTACGGATCTCTTCCATTGCTGCGAACTGCGCCCGGATGTCCGCAATCGTCCCCTCGGAGCTTGGGTCCTTCAGCACAGTCAGTTGCTGAGTGAACTCCTCACCCGCGACATCGAGAGTCACGGTGTAAGCGCCCGGCGGGTGGCGGAGCGACATTCCGTTTTGGACCCTGACCCGGTCTGGGCCGTAGTCCACCCATGGGGCAAAGAGCGGGGCAACGCGACGACGAATGGCAGTACTGGACTCACCTTGGAAATCCCAGAATGCTCGGTTCATGCCCGGCTCGCTGCTCCCTTCCAGGGACCGGACCAGCGCTCCTGTCGCGTCGGTAATCGTGAGTGTTACCGGGCTGCCTGCATTCTCTTCGCTGATCCAGTAATTGAGATAGGCCGCGTTAGCCGGGTTCGTGCCTGCACTCTGATCGTAGTTCCCCTGCGCAGGCACGGTACGCGGATTGAAACGATACGCGTCGCGCGGTTCGAACAGGAACGCTGACGACCCACGCACACCATCTGTGAGCTGCTGAAGCGGCGTCAGGTCATCCATGATCCAGAACCCTCGCCCATACGTGCCGATCACCAGGTCGTTGAAGTTCTCTTGGATCACGATGCCGTACATCGGTGCGGGTGGCATGTTGTTGATGAACGGCTGCCAGTTGTCGCCGTCATCAAAACTCATGTAGACGCGGTTTTCCGTGCCTAGGAAGATGAGGCCTGGCCGAACTGGGTCCTCCTGGATGCTCCGCGTGAAGCTCAGGACGTGATCATTGATACCGTCCGTGATCTTCGTCCACGACGCGCCGAAATCCTCGGTGCGATACGCGTAAGGAGCGAAGTCGCCGACCTGATGCGCCTCGACTGCGAGGTATGCTTTTCCTGCGGCCCACTTCGAAGCATCGATGCCACGCACGACTCCATCCGCCGGCCAGTCCGGGATGTTGCCGGTGACGTCGGTCCACGTCTGACCATCGTCCTGACTGACGTGCACTTTGCCATCGTTCGAACCGGCGTAGAACACACCCTGCTGTGCAGGCGACTCATCGAATGCGTAGACCACGCAGCAGTACTCCACGCCGATGTTGTCCGGCGTGAGACCACCACTGATGCCCTGACGACTCACATCGTTCGTGGTCAGGTCTGGGCTTATCACTTCCCAACTCTGTCCTCCGTTACGCGTGCGGTGCACGTGCTGACTCGTGACATAGATCGTGTTGTTGTCGTGGGGCGAGATCAGAAGTGGGAATGTCCACTGGAACCGATATCGGAGGTCACTCGCGGGTGCCCCACCGGTGCTTTCAGGCCAAACCTCGACGTTGCGGAACTGGCGGGTCTTCTCGTCATGCCGGACCACGATGCCGCCACGCGCGCCGGAGCCTGATGCGCTCGACCACACGATGTCTGGGTCGGTCGGGTCTGGGGTCGCGAAGCCGCTCTCGCCACCGCCGACTTGGTGCCAGTCTCCACGAGGGATCGAGCCCCCACCGAAGCCGCTGTAGAGGCTATTGCTGGGTCCGCGGTAGCTGGGACCGTCCTGTCTGTTCCCGAGCACGTTGTATGGAATCGCGTTGTCTACGGTGACGTGATACATCTGCGAAATCGGGAGTTCAACGCGTTGGTACGATTTGCCGCGATTGCGCGAGATGTGCACACCCTGGTCGTTGCCGATCACCAAGCGATCCGGATTCTGAGGATCGATCCACAGCTCGTGATAGTCACCACCGGGACGTTCGAATCCCTGGTGAGTCATGTACGTCAGGCCCCCGTCGTACGAGCGGGACAACGCGGCGGTGAGGAAGAAGACTTCGTTTTCGTCGTCCGGGAAGACACGGCAGTTGTTGTAGTACGCGGTCCGCCCCCCGAGATCGCGGCTGTGATTCACCAGGTCCCAGTCGTACCCGCCATTGTCCGAGCGCCACAATTCACCGTCCTCGGTTTCCTGTCCATTCCACGGGACGCCGTCGCCGGTCTCGATCAGGGCGTAAATACGGTCCGAGTTGGCCTGCGACATGCAGACATCGATCTTGCCCACGGGTAGCATTGGTAGACCATGCCCCTCCAGTCGATCCCACGTGCTACCTCCATCGCGAGACATGAAGATCCCGGAGCCCGGCCCGCCGCTCTCCCGACCCCAGGTGTTCACGGTGACGGTCCACATTCCTGCGAATAAGATCCGAGGGTTGTTCGGATCCATGATCAGACTCGACGCGCCAGTGTTCGGGTCGACAAAGAGCACGTGCTCCCACGACTCCCCGCCATCCGTGGTTCGATAGATGCCTCGTTCCTGCTGGGTCGAGTGTGCGTGTCCTAGTGAAGCGACGTAGACGATGTCCGGATTCGTGGGGTCAATCACGATGCGACTGATCCGGCCCGTCGCGTCGAGACCCATGTGCGCCCAGTTGTCTCCGCCATCGGTCGATTTGTACACGCCGTTCCCGATGGTGACGTTGGAGCGGATGTGGGGTTCGCCCGTTCCCGCCCATACGATCTTCGAGTCCGACGTCGATACGGCCAAAGCGCCCACCGAGTGGACATCTTGGTCGTCGAAGAGCGGTTCCCAGAGAATCCCGCCGTCCTCGGTCTTCCAGAGTCCGCCCGAAGCGGCACCCGCGTAGTAGGTCAGGGGATCCCCCTGGACGCCTGCAACGGATGCGACCCGGTTTCCAACGACACCGATATGCCGGAAGGACAGGGAAGAGAGCTGGTCGGCCGGAAGGGCCTGGGCAGCTGAGACGGAAGGAAGCGATATGGCGAACAAGGCGACGACTGTCGCGATGCGGCGCGTTACAGACCCGATCATGGTGGGCTCCTGCCTGACGTGGTGACGCGCGTTGGTTCCGGTGGCGGAGACCAACATGAGGAGCGCTGTTCGGCGCCCGGATCTATCGACTCGGGACTAAGCCCGTTTGTCGTCACTTCTTTCGGCGGGGTACCGCTCAATTGGCGGGCCGGCGGGCACCCCGGCAAGTGGACGCGTCAGTCGCGCGAGGGCAGTGAGCCCTTCAGCGCGCCGCCGGCGACGACGAGGGCGAATCCGACGTAGACGACTGCCGCGACCACTAACGCCAAGCCGTAGACCCTGTCTGCCGTCTGCGGCTGGCGCCGTTCGGCAAGGGGAATGCATAGGGCCCCGAGGGCCGCTCCACACAGGAGCATCGCGGTATCCACGAAAGCACGCTCGACGAAATGGAAGGAGAGGCAGCCTTTTAGGTCTGCTTTACGTCAGAGTTGATGTGAACCGATGATTCCACCGGAGAAACCACATGAGCGGAATTAGTACAGATGTCATTGCGTTGGCGGCAATCTTGGGAAGTGCGGCGGCGGCGGGTGCCACCACCATGGCGTTGTCTAGTGATCGCTCTGATGACTTCGCGTTTGAATGCGCGACGACGGTCGTCGAGACCGCGCCGCGCGTCGTCGTGACACTGGGTGGGGATGAAGGGACGTTCGTTGTTGCACCGGACGTACAGGTGCATACGGAAGAGGCCTGCTCGAACGTGGTGTCGGTGAACATGCATGGCATGGACCGAGCGGCTGCGGAGATGGATCGAGTGAGGGCCCGAGTTGATCGGGCGAGAGAGCGCTACGAGCGCCTCCGTGAAGTGGAAGGTGACCTCGGTCGTCGCCAGATCGACTTGGATGGCTTGAAGATCGAGCTCAAGGGTCTGGAAGGGGTGATGATGATGGAGCTCGGAGGACTTGGTGAGTTTCTCGAGATGGAGTCAGAGGGATTGGACGAAATTCTCGAGATCGAAATAGAAGGGCGACTCGAAGACGAGATGCATGAGCTCGAGAAGCAACTGGAGCGGTTGGATGGTGGGAACGGGCGGTAGGGAAACCCGCACCAGAGCAAAGAGCCCCGGACGGTTTCAACCGTCCGGGGCTCTTTCTATTCTCGTCAGCCTTGAGATGGCTGTAGTTGTGATGCCTAGTGAGGCAGGCTCGGCTTCATGAGGCCGTAAGTCCACGCACCGACCAGAGCCCCCAGCAGCGCAACACCGATGATGGGCAGGCCACTCCCGATAAGTGCGAAGAGCGGGCCGGGGCATGCACCGGCGAGACCCCAGCCAAGGCCGAAGATCGTGCCGCCCAGGATGTGGTGCTTTTGTGGTCTCTTGGACTCGGCATCCGGCCAGGCGATCTCGTCACCGCGCACGGTGCGAGTCCCGAATTTCTTCATGGCCGCCACCGAGATTGCCCCCACACCAACCGCGAGACCAATAATCCCGTACATGTGGATGCTTTGGAAGCGGAACATCTCCTGGATCCGGAACCACGAGACGACCTCCGACTTGAGGAACACCACTCCGAGAAAGGTCCCGAGAAGGAAGTAGA
Organism: Longimicrobiales bacterium; assembly: GCA_029245345.1. Taxonomy (NCBI): domain Bacteria; kingdom Pseudomonadati; phylum Gemmatimonadota; class Longimicrobiia; order Longimicrobiales; species Longimicrobiales bacterium. The sequence goes on along the minus strand of JAQWPM010000014.1, from coordinate 38,583 downwards.
CCACTAATGAGCCAGGCTTCTGAGCGTTTTCTGTCATGATCCGCCCCTAAAGAACGATGGGGAGGAGCAGGTGGGCAGAGATCAGCCCACCTATGAAGAAACCCATGACGACTACCAACGAAGACAGCTGGAGGTTGGCCAAGCCGGAAATCGCGTGCCCGGATGTGCAGCCGTTGGCGTAACGGGCGCCGAAGCCAACGAGGAAGCCACCGACGATGACCAACATCACCCCCGGAAGAGTAAACAGCGCCTCGAAAGACATCACGTCGGACGGGATCAGGCCGGAGAAATCTGTGATCCCCATTTCGGCGAGGTCCGCACGGGTGGCGTCCGAGATCGCGACGACGTCGTCTGGATTGGACAACACTCGGCCTCCCAGGAGGCCACCCAGCACCATTCCGGCGGCCATGGCGAGATGCCACGAACCCTTCTTCCACCAGTCGTAGTTGAAGTACTCGATCTTGCCGGGGAGTGCGGCTGCGCAAAGATGTTGGAGGCTCGACGAGACGCCCCACTTTTTCCCGCCATACCAGTACACGAAGGGTACGACGAGGCCGATGAGAGGGCCGGCCACGTACCACGGCCAGGGCTGAGTGAGGATGTCCGGCATAATGCTCCACTAGGGTTGGCGACTGTCTCCCCCAATCTGCACATCCCAACTGATTCAAACCACCCGTGCAGGGCGTGCACCCGCCTCGCGACGGCACCCCGCGAAGTGCGGGGGCCGCCGTCAGTCGCTATTCAGCCTTCAACGCCACCACTAGATCGACACGTGAGGCCCTTCGGGCCGGCAGGTAGCTTGCGAGTAGCGCCACCATCAAAAGTGCCAGCGCTACCGAACCGAACGTCACCGGGTCCATTGGGCTGACCCCAAAGAGCAGTGACTCCATCAACCGGGTGAGTCCGAAGGCCCCGACCAGCCCGATCCCGACCGCCAGCGTCATCACCGCTACGCTTGAGAACAGAGGAGCCCGAAGAAGTTTCCAGATCGTATACCGAAGGTTCTGCACGAACCCGTCCACCACTCACCCATCCCACCCAAAATGAAACGACCGCCGCAGGCTAGGTGCCTGCCACGGTCGTCCCTACGGCCGGATTCCGGCGTCGGTTTTGGTGGTTCGCGCTCCGCTCAGTTGCCTCCCGGGCCGGCTGGCTTACGGTAGTCGAGCGGAGGGTCGCGATCCCCGAGGAGGGGCTCATACACCCAGCCTTCCGGGATACGATCTGTGTGCTCGGTCTTCGCGGCCTCGATCAGGTCGGGGTTTGTGAAGAGATCGATAGCGGTCATAGCGAGGGTCTTCGCTGCTACGATCATGCCCTTGTCTCCGATGCCGGTGCCGCCCGCGGCGATCGCCTGCCAGGAGTGCGCTGAGGTGCCCGGCACCCAGGTCGCAGCACCCATGCCACCCGTCGGGACCATCCAACTGACGTCAGCAACGTCCGTGGAGCCGCCGCTGCCCTCTTCTGTGACGAAGAACGGCTGGATTTCGGCCGCTGTCTCGAGCGATGGCCCGTCAGCGGGGAGTGTTTCCTTGATGAGCTCCGCGAACGTCCATTCTTGGTCGTCGTAGTACACGCCACCTACCCGTTCGAGATTGGCGTGCATGGTCTCTTGGAGTGCCACGTTTGGGAGCATGTTGTACAGCCCGTGGATGACCTCGTACTCCATGGTCGTCCCTGTGCCGAGTGCCGCGCCCTCAGCCGCCTTCGCGACGCGCTCAAAGATGGACTTCACGTTGGCCGGATCCGGGTTGCGGACGTAGTAGAAGACCTCAGCGAAGTCCGGCACCACGTTCGGGGCGGCGCCGCCGTATGTAATCACGTAGTGGATGCGCGTTTCTTGTGGGACGTGCTCACGCATCATGTTGACCATGTGGTTCATGGCCTCGACACCATCCAGGGCCGAACGGCCCCGCTCCGGTGCACCGGCCGCGTGCGCGGAGATACCGCTGAAGCGGAACTTGGCCGACTTGTTCGACAAGGTGCTGCTCGCGCCCGCCGCATTCTGAGAACTGGGGTGCCAATGGAGCACGACGTCCACGTCGTCGAAGAGACCTTCGCGAACCATGTAGACTTTCCCGGCTCCACCTTCTTCTGCCGGCGTGCCGTACAGCCGGATCTCGCCCTGCTGTCCCGTGGACTCCATCCACTCCTTGGTAGCAATGGCTGCAGCGACCGATCCCGTGCCAAACAAGTGGTGGCCACAGGCATGTCCCGCCGGCTTGCTGTCGATGGGGGCACGGACCGGCTGGCGGTCTTGGGTGATTCCTGGAAGTGCGTCGAACTCCGCCAGGACTCCAATCACTGGACCATCTCCAGTCTTGAACGTGGCCACGAACGCGGTGGGGATTCCCGCTACTCCGACCTCGACTTCGAAGCCTGCGTCACGCAGGGTCACTTGGAGGAGGGCTGAACTCTGTTCCTCCAGGTACCCCAATTCGGCGAAGTCCCAGATCTCTTGAGCGATATCGCCGTACGCCATGGCGTTCTGGTCGATGAAGTCGCTGACCATCTGTTTTCCGTCTTGAGCCGAGGCCAAGGTCGGGAAGGCGAGGGCCGCCACTGTGAATAGAATTTTGCGTCTCATGTCAGGTTCTCGTGTCTGGTCGGTCGGATCGTTGAAGTCGAGTCAGCGGGTTCAGTTACCGGGACGGCGGGCCGCCGGTCCGCGGGCGCTCCCTTCCCAATCGGGATCGGCTGCGCCGATCCAAGTGTTGGTCTCCGGGTCGTACTGGATTCCGTGCACACGGCCGAAGGCGCCGCTTTGTGGCTGTGGGTTGATGTCGATGCCAAGGGCTCTCATTTGTTCGAGTTCGGCATCGGTCCATCCGATGTCGGGACTCGTTTCGGCGTTGAAGCCGCCGCCACGGGCACCTGCGACGCGGGGTTCAGCAAGTGCGTCGGGGAGAGACATGCCGAAGTCGATCACGCGCGTGATCGCGTGGACGACCGCCGGGGGAATCAAGCCACCGCCGGCAGCGCCGAGTGCGAGAACAACCTCTCCGTCTTTCATAACCATGAACGGGTTAATGTTCGAACGGGCACGGTCACCGGCCTCCATCCGTCCCAAGTACCCACCCAATGTCGACGCGTAGAGAAAGCCGAGCCCCGGCGTCACGACTTTCGAGCCCATGTTCGGTCCGAGTGTCTGTGTCAGAGAAACGAACATCCCGTTTTCGTCAGCGGTCGCTAGATGAGTCGTATGGCCGCCGAAGTTATCCCCACGGTCGGCGAGGGGGGGCAACGGGCTCTCCCCCATCGGCGTGGCTTCGGAGTCAGGTCGGTCGCCCATGGCTGGAGCTGCGATTTCCTCCGCCATCCGCGTAGCCCATTCCTTTGAGATCGCACGCGTGGTCGCGCTGTCCGGGCCAAGCGTTCTCAACTCACGCGAGGCGAAGCTCAGAGCCTGCCCGGTGATGGCGAACCATTCCGCTTCGGACATCGAAGACGGGTCGAAGTTTTCCATGATTTGGAGAGCTTGAATCGAGAGCACGCCTGCTGCTGGTATATCGGTTCCGATGAGGTCATACCCCCGGTAGCTGCCCCGGACGATGCGACTGTCCTCAGCCACGTATTCCCTAAACGCCTCCAGAGTGACGGCGCTGCCGTGAGCTGCGAGGTCCGCAGCCATCGTTTCGGCCATCTCTCCTTCATAGAAGAGCTCCCGCCCGCCCTCGGCGATCTTGCGGAGAGTGTTGGCGTAATCCGGTTGCCGCAGGAGGTCGCCGGCCTGGTGGGGCGTGCCGTTCCCGCGGTAGTAGGCCTTAGCTGTGCCAGGAAACTCCATGGCCTGTTCCATCCCGAACATTTGACGGGCGGCGTCGGCTGGAAGAACTCTGAAGCCGTTCTCCGCATAGTCGATCGCCGCCGCCATCAGGCTAGCCAGCGGGAGAGAACCGTGTTCGTCGTGGAGCTTGAGCAGTCCTGCCAGCGCTCCGGGCACGGCGATCACGGCATATCCGTAGCCGGCCTGGGGGGCGGTCTCGTAGTCGTAGTCAAACGGCGCCTGCGTCGTCCCATCGATGCCGTGGAATTCACCCTCTGCAGTCCGCAGCAAGATCTGGTTGCGGCCCCCAATGCTGTTCATGGTCGGTTCGACGACCGCGATCGCGAAGCCGGCGGCCACAGCGGCGTCGGCGGCATTCCCGCCCATCTCGAGGATCTTCACGCCGGCCTCGGTCGCCATGGGGTGAGCCGCGGAGACCATTCCGGTATTCGAGCGCCCGGATTGCCGGACGTTCTGAGCCGCACTGAAGTCAGGAGTGGCGGCCGCTACCAGAGCGGCGGCGAGAACGACTGCGGAAAGTTTCTGAAAGCGCATGCGATAGCCTGTTTCGAGTCCCGGGAGGATTTCGGATTCTAACTGGCCCCCCCTGGCGGGCGCACTACCTGTGAGCTGACTTCTACTCGAAGTGTTTCCGGTAGGCGCGGTACGCCACGCCGGCCCGTTCTGGCATGAAATCGAAGATCGCCATGGGATCGTCCTCCAGGCGCTGGAGGAGCGCCAGCGTGTGCTCGTATCCGACGAATTCGGCCGCAAGGTCGCGCGTCAGGTCGTGGACGTTACGGTCCTGCCTGACCGTGGGCGGTCCATAAATCAGGGTCGCGCCACGCGACTGCACGTAGTAAGCCGTCCAGATGTCGATGAAGCGCCCGACGTGCGGGAAGAGGAAATACTCTCCGAGCCAATCCGGACTGACAAAGGTGTTCTGTGAATTGAACGGCCCGACCTTGTTCGATGCGAGTGGGAAGCGTGAGGCGTCGAAGACGACGTCCGGTTTGAATTGCATGCGGCAGAACGCGTCGATGTCCGGATCCCCGTTCCAGAAGTCTGCCTGAACATCCGGTGTGACGATCTTCCGCTGTGGCTCGCCAAAATCTCGTTCGGCGAGCAATTGGGGCGGATATCCGCGGTGCCACAGGTGACTGTGCTCCGTTACCGCGACCGGATCGAACGCGAGCTTGTCTGTCTCGTAGTAGTCCACCTCGACTTCTTGCCCAACGAAGACCTGCTTGCCCCAGTTTTCCAACGGCACATTGTCGTCGTCGACGACGGCCACGACCTGGGCTCCCATGTCCTTGGCCCATAAGAAGCCGTAGTTCCGGCGCTCAACCACGTTCCAGCCGAGTGCTTCCGACAATTCGGGGTCGTATTTCTCCTGTTCGTCTGGCGTGACATAGATCGCGCCATCGATATGGAAGTCGGTCGGGGTCTTCTTGTCCCCGATGACAACGAGCTGCCACTCCGGCATGGCCGCGAACTTCTGCAGCGCTTCAGTGGGCGGATTGATCGTGGTGGTGACGATGACTTTGGACATGTCTACTCTGGCTCGTCCGACTTGACAATGTCGTCGCGGTTCATAAATCGGGTTTTGAAGCCCGGTCTGAAGTACTCGAAGTTACGCATGAACGGGTTCACCGACTCACCTTCTACCCGCGCCTTCCAAGACGTAGGCACCTCGACGGCCCTTACACCGAGTCGCAGCGGTTTCACGATTGTTTCTAGGACGAACGGGTGCCTGGCCTCTTCCCACTTAATAGTCTTGGTGAGGTGTGTGGGCAAAATTCGATACCCAAAGGTCATGTCGGTGAGCTTTACCCCGTACAAGATCGCGAAGCTTTTTTGGAAGACCCAATTCGCGACCAGCTTGACCTTGTTGTACCCCTCGAAGCCCCCACCCGCCCAACGCGAAGCCGTGATCACGGCGTCTGGGTGCTCCTTCGCTGCGGCCACGAGCACGTGGGCGTCCTCTGGCTTGGTTTCGAGATCCGGAGCCATGAGCATCGTGTGGCTGCCCGTCGAGACTTGGAACGCCTTGAGGATGGCCCCGCCGAAGAATGGCTTGTCCTGCCAATGCACACTGACCAGGTCTGGGTACTTCTCGACCGCTGCATCGATGTGCGACAGCGCGCCTTCCGTTGTTCGATCACATACGATCACTAGGATTTGGATCAGTTCCGCACGGAGGTCTCCGACGAGCACGTCGACGGTATGCGTGAGGGAATGCGTCTCGTCCAACGTGGGAAGTACGGCTGTTAGAGACTCGAAGACGGCTGCCACTGTGTCAGCCCCCGAGGAAGATCGGGTGCATGCGCCCGGAGCGGGACATGTTCACCCGCAGTTCGCCCGAACTCCGCATGAACATCGTGGTGAGTTCCCCGTTGATAGCCCCCAGTGCCACGTCGTGACGTTGGAGGTCAGGGGCATCGACGTCGTACTCGATCCACGTGGTCGGATGGTATTCCTGGACTAGCCAGCCTTCGGCGATGGCGACATCGAGGGCCTCGGACCAGCGGTCGGCGTCGACTCCCGTGCCGATAATCACCCCTTGGCCGCGCGTGTCGAGACCCCGCTTGAGCACGTAGCGATGCCGTTCGTTGCGCACCAAGTCCAACCACTGAGGATCGAGTAAACGAGCGCTACGTGACCACGGGACGTGCTTCTGAAGGAGGTCCCAGTCGGTCTCGTCGAATAGATGTTTGAAATCTGGGTCAGACATCACAGCGAGGCACAACTTGTCGTCACCGACCCAGCGGCCGCGCTGCCCGTTCTGAACGAAGAGCGCCCGATCTCGCACCGCCTGAACGAAGGGCTCACACTCGGGGCGCATCCTTTGGAACGGCTGTATTCCCAGCTTCTGATATGCGTGTGTCAGCGCACGACCACGTGCACTCGGCGGCCCTTGGCCGTCGTACTTGATCTCTCGCGGATCTACTTCTTCGCATCCCACGCCTTCCCAGTTGAGGTGCTTCGCAAAGTCTCCAAGCTCGAGTCGGTTGCCGCCTTCCTCTCGAATGAGGCCGAGGAAGTCTGGCCGGGCGCCGGTGTCTTGCTCAATGACCTTGAGAAACCACTTCGCCATGAATGCCTTCTCTTCATGAGCTAGTGCCGGCGGCATCGTGTGTCCCCGTTTCTCCATGAACTCTCGCCACGCTCTGTTGCAGATCCCCGAGAAGACGAAGCCGCCGGGGCAATTCGCGTTCGTCTCAATAATCCAGAATCCGCCGGCCGGGTCCGGCATCAGGTCGAGGCGACAGATGTGCACCCGGCAGTTGGCGGGGTCCCTGTCGGCCTTGAGGTCCGATGCCAAGGCGGGTGGAGCGGAGAGTGCACTGCGAACGTGCTCGTCGGTGACGGACGCTTTCACGATGATCTCGATGGCGCGGTGGTAGGTCTTTGTCACCAAACGGAGTGTCTCGGCCAGCTCAGCTCGCACCATTTGGGCAGGCCCCAGCAGGAAAGGCTTACCTTCGGCGAACATGAAGCGCGCCTCCGCCTTGTGGCGGAGGGCTTCGCCCTCTGGGGTGCGACCTTCTTCGAGAAGGGCGGTGTGGAAATCTCGGTCTAGCCCGGACCAGATCGGATGGTCCGTCGCGGAGGGGGAGGACGCCACGCGGGATACTCCTTCAGAGAGATTGGCCACCCGGCCACGTAACGACTGCGGCGAGCAAGTAAAGCTTGCTCGTGCACACGTTACGAATTTTAGGGCCCTTCTCGCTATGGTTTTGCACATGAAGCATTATCGTGTCGTGTTAACTGTTCCTACTGCCTGAGCCTCATGCCGGAAGCCGCACCTAAGACCCGCATCGCGATCGGAGACCTGTCAGGAGGTATTGCGTCTGCGATCGTGGCGATTACCGGGAATGTGGCAGCCGGCGTCATCGCGTTTGCCCCGCTCGGTCCGGAATACGTTGGGCAGGGCATTCTGGCGGGCATGCTGTCCTCCGTAGTTGCAGGTCTAGTGGCCGCACTGTTCGGTGGCGCGCCGGGGATGATCTCCGGACCGAAGGCGACCACGTCCATGGCGTTTGCTGCCCTGCTGGCGTCATTGCTGGCCACGGGTCGATTCGACTTGGCCAACCCGGAGTCCGCGAACCTGCTGCTTTCGTTGGCATTCGGGGCCGTGCTGATCAGCGGAAGCGTACAAATTTTGCTTGGTGCATTTCGTGTGGGCGGGCTGGTCAAATTCATGCCCTATCCGGTTGTAGCCGGCATTCGGAATACGACCGCCATCCTGCTGATCTACGGACAGTTCTGGCCGTTTCTCGGGGTTTCGAAGCAGTCACCGCTCGAATTGCTGGGCGGCCTGGGTCAGATCCAGCCAGCTACCATGCTCGTGGCGGCAGTGACTGCAGGATTGGCTTGGAAAGGCAGCAAGTTCATGCCCAAGCCCGCCGTTGCGGTCGTCGCGTTGGTGAGTGGTACGGTCCTATACCACGTGATCGATTTCGTGGGAGGGGATGTCCCGTTGGGCCCCGTCCTCGGCGCCTTACCGTCCGCTGTGCCGACGCCAGCCTATTTCGCGGGCATTGTGAGTGCCTTTACTGACAGCGCCAACTTCACGCTTCTCGCCGCGGTGATTTCCGGTGCGCTGGCTATGGCCGTGCTCGATTCCATCTCCGCGCTGATCACTTTGGTTACGTACCAGAGCATTGCAGACAAGCGGTTCGACGCGAACAACCAGCTTATCGGGCAGGGAATCGGATCGGCCGCAGTGGCGTTCTTCGGCGGACTCACGACCTCGGGGATTTTGGCTCGAGCGGCGGTGAACCACAGCGCCGGTGGGCGTACCCGTGTTTCCGGTGTGGTGAACGCGGTAGCGGTCCTCGTATTGGTCGTGCTGCTCGCTCAGCCGCTCGCGATGATTCCGAAGGCGGCCATCGCCGGTCTCATCATGGTGATCGCGTCGGGGCTCTTCGACCGGTGGAGCTTCGATCAGATCAAGGAAGCGCTGAATACAGAGGCAGAGGACCGACGAGACAATATTGTCGCGGTCGCTCAGATGGCGTTCGTTGTTGCTGTGGGAGTCGTCGCTGGGCTGGTCTTCGCGGTGGGGGCAGGGGTCGCATTGTCCGCCTTGGTCTTCGTCGCTCAGATGAGTCGCTCCCCTATTCGGCGCGTTCGGACGGGCCGCACGGTCCGATCAACCAAACGGCGCGATCAGTACATGACCGACCTGTTGGTCGAGGAAGGGCAGCGGATCGCGGTGATCCAACTCGAGGGTATGATTTTCTTTGGATCGTGTGATCCCCTAGCGGCTCGTGCGGAGGATCTGGCGGACAAGGGCGCCGAGTTCGTGCTTCTGGATATGAAACGCGTGAGCGGGATTGACGCGACCGGCTTCAAGGTCCTGGGGCAGACCTTCGAACGGCTGAGGTCGCGCGGGACGACGTTGGCGTTCGGATATGTCCAGCCGGGGACGATCAACTCGGACCTCGCGGAGGACCTGGTGCTCAACGGAGTTCCTGCCGCTCGAATGTTCGAGAGCTCGGATGCCGGCCTCGAACACTTCGAGGAAGGGCTCCTCATGAAGCTTGGAGCCGGGGACAGTCATAAGAATGGGTGGACGCTCGAAGACTTCGGAGAGGCGTGGGAGATTACAGGTGACGAGCTTGAGGCTCTGTCTCTGATCATGGAACGCCGGACCTTCGATCCCGAGGACTTTGTCTTCGTGGAGGGCGACACGAGTCGGTCACTCTATCTCTTGTGCCGCGGAGACGCGGATGTGTCCATCCCGATTCCAGGTGGTACCCGACGTCGCCGTCTCGCGACGTTGTCTCAGGGGACTGTGTTCGGCGAGATGGCTCTACTGGATGGACTCCCCAGGGCCGCGGGCGTGCGGGCCACGGGTCGACTCGAGGTGCTTGAACTCACGTTTGATGCGTTCTCCAAGCTCAGTGAAGAACGTCCCCAAGTCGCGATGAAGATCCAGAAGAGCATCGGCAGGATCCTGGGGACCCGACTCCGGGGGGCGAACGCTTTGATCTTGGAGCTCGATTCATGAACGTGCGCCGACGGATCGGATACGTGCTCGTGGCGATCGCAGGATGCTCGGGGCAAGGGCAGGATTCTGCTCAGGAACGCCCCAATATTCTCCTGGTCTTCACGGACGACCATGCAGCACATGCGGTGTCCGCCTATGGATCGGTGTTGAATCAGACACCGAACATCGATCGCCTCGCGGCCGAGGGCATTCTCTTCCGGAATGCCTTCGTCACGAACTCCATCTGTGCCCCCAGTCGAGCGACGGTACTCAGCGGTCAGTACGGACACCTGAACGGCGTCCCAACGAATCGGGACACGCTCTATTCTGCGACCGTCACTTTCCCTGGACTCCTGCAGGACGTCGGCTACCAGACGGCCATTGTCGGGAAGTGGCACCTCAAGATCAGCCCTAAAGGATTTGACCACTACGAAGTGCTTCGCGGGCAGGGGCCGTACTACAACCCCGTGCTCTACACGCCAACCGACAGCGTGCGCTACGAAGGGTACACGACGGACATCATCACGGACCGAGCGCTCGAATGGATGAGGCAGGAGCGTGATCCGTCCGAGCCGTTCTTGCTCATGTATCAACACAAAGCGCCTCACCGAGAGTGGGCCCCGGGCCCAGACCAACTCGATCTCTATACAGACATCGAGCTGCCTGAGCCGTCCACGCTCTTCGACGACTGGGAGGGCCGCACGAGTGCCGCCCAGACGCAGGAGATGACGATTGCGCGCGACATGACGGACCGAGATCTCAAGTTCGTGCCGCCTGCGAATCTGACGGAAGCGCAACTCGAGACATGGTACGCCGCCTATGTGCCCCGAAATGAAGCGTTGGAAGCAGCCGGCCTCGAAGGAGATGAACTCGTCCGCTGGAAGTACCAGCGCTACGTGAAGGACTATCTGCGGGCGATCGCCTCCGTAGATGACAACTTGGGCAGGGTACTCGACTACTTGGAGGAGGAGGGCCTCGCGGACAATACGGTGGTGGTGTACACCTCTGACCAGGGCTTCTTCTTGGGCGACCACGGCTGGTTCGACAAGCGATGGATGTACGAGGAGTCGCTGCGTACCCCCATGCTGATCCGGTGGCCGGCCGGTATCGAGGCGGGCACCGTGAGTGACGCGATGGTTCAGAATCTCGACCTCGCCGAGACGTTCTTGGACTTGGCTGGGGCCTCGATCCCGAACTCTATGCAAGGTCGTAGCATGGTCGAACTCTTTGACGGAGAGGCGCCAGCCGATTGGAGAGACGCCATCTATTATCAGTACTTCGAGTACCCGGGATGGCACATGGTGCGGCGTCACTACGGCGTGCGTACACAGACGCACAAGTTGATCCACTACTACGAGATCGATGAGTGGGAGCTCTTTGATTTGGTGGCCGACCCGGACGAACTTTCCAGTGTCCATGCCGATCCGCAGTATGCCGACGTGCGAGCGACCCTTGCTCTACAGTTGGACTCGCTACGGACTCATTTCGCGGTTCCGGATGAGGATCAGGTCCCATACGTTGTTTGGCCTCCGGGTGGCTGAGCGTTTCGCTCTCTTTGGACGGACCCGGAATCCAGCCTTTTTGACCTCAGAGGTGTCATTTTTCGAGACGCCTATTCATCCCACGTGATCGAATCGCCTTGATGAACCCTGTTCGCTTACATCGCGCATGTCCCGCGCTTCTATGGGCCGGTTGCCTTCTCATGTCTGGCTGTGCCGCGAACACAGCAGACCTGATGCAGGGGACCTCCGGGCTTGCGGGGGCCTTGCCAGGTGGAGATGGGCGAGCGCTGGCTGCGTATAAGGCTGAGTTCAACGCCAACGCGTTGGCGGGTATGGACACCCTGATGCTTCGCATCGATGAGGTCTGGCGACGGGACAACCGGACCGAGTTGGCGAGGCTCTATTCCGACAAAGTGACGCTCCTGACTCCGGACGGGCAGCTATTGGCCGGGGGTGAGGCGGTCCGCGAATACGTTTCCTCGCAACTGCCGACCATGGCGACCCTGGATACCTGGCGGGACGAGTTCGGGGCTTCAGGGATCATGGCCTTCATGTATGGTCGTTACGACGCCGATTCGAACGAGCCGAGCGGAGACAACAAGGGGATTCACCTCACGATCGCCATGCGGGATCGCTTCAATTGGCAGATCCGGTCCAAGGTATATTTGTCCTTCGATGGTTCGGGCGCGCCCACAGCTCCAGAGCTTCTCACTGGAGATCCGCTGCATGTTTCGCCGGATTCGATCCGGGCTGCCTTTGGCGTGCGCGCGTTGAATGGACAGAACGACCGAGCAGAATGGCAGGTGAACTCATACTTCGCTGTGAATAGCTTCATGTCCGAGTGGCAATATGTCTGGAACAACGACGATTTTGATGGCGCCGTAGCTATGATGGCGCCCGGGGTCGTGGTGCGGTTCCCCTACGACATCCCTGCGGTAGGCAAGACGAATGCGGCTTATTCGCTTCAGCGCCTCCTTCCGGCGGCAGGAGACGTGACCATGTCCATTCTGGACTTCGACGTGAGTGAGCGCCTCAGCTTCTGCCTCGGCACGTATACTCTGAATGCTGGCGGGCAGGAGGTGACCGGGTACTACATGGCGGTCATCGGTATCCAGGACGAAGGCCCAGAGCTCCGTTCGCTTGTCTTTTCCGGCGCCGGGGCTAACGAAGGTTCGACAGACGGGTCTCTGGACTTCCATTGACGGCGCTTTCCTTGCTCTTCCAGGACCCGGCTTTCGCAGCTACGGCGCCGGCCCGTGTGCGTGCTGCGGTGGGCGCGGTCATGCTTATCGGAGTGGCTTGGGGACTTTCGAGCAGCCGAGACAGGGTCTCGTGGCGGTTGGTCGGTTGGGGCCTGGGTCTGCAGCTGGCGTTCGCCTTCTTGGTGCTTCAGACCCCATTCGGTGTGGCGTTCTTCGATTGGATGAACGGCCTCGTCCGGGCGGTGCTCGGTTATGCGGAGCAGGGTGGCCGATTCGTCTTCGGCAATCTCGTGTCGGACAACGTGCCGGTAGGGACGGTCGATGCGAACGGGCTTTTTAGTCCTGAGGCGGGTTCAGTCGCCCGCACGGGCGCGTTCTTCGCCTTCCGCATCTTCCCGAACATCATCTTTGTGTCGGCTCTCATGACCGTGATGTATCACCTTGGGATCATGCAGGCCGTCGTGCGCTGGATTGCCTGGGTTATGCAGCGGACCATGCGGACGTCTGGAGCCGAGACGTTGTGTGCGGCCTCGAACATTTTCGTGGGGCTGATGGAGGCGCCCCTGGTTGTGAAGCCGTTCATCGCGAAGATGACCGAGTCCGAGTTGATGGCGCTGATGACTGCAGGGATGGCGACGATCAGTGGAGGGGTGCTCGCAGCCTACGCTGGGATGTTGCTGCCGTACCAGCCAGAGGCGGCCGGACACCTCATCGCAGCGTCGATCATGTCGGCTCCTGCGGCCCTCGTCATGGCGAAGCTTCTGGTTCCTGAAACGGGCACTCCGGTCACTGCGGATTCGCTCGAGACCACCGTCGAGAATCCTGACGTAAACGTCATCGATGCGGCCGCGCGCGGTGCGTCAGAGGGGCTTCGCCTGGCGCTCGTTGTCGGGGCCATGCTGATTGCCTTCGTGGCGCTGATCATGATGGCCAACGGCATCGTCGGGTGGGCCGGTGGGCTCGTGGGCATCGACGGACTGACGATCGAGATGATGCTCGGCTGGTTGCTGGCGCCGGTGGCATGGATGCTTGGCATACCTTGGGTCGATGCCACCATCGTCGGTCAGCTGATCGGGGTGGATTTTGTCGTCAACGAATTCGTCGCGTTTGTCCAACTCGAGGGCGTGCTCGCGGCTGGGACGGAGCTCCAGGCGCGTTCGCTGGTGATCTCGATCTACGCTTTGGCGACGTTCGCCAACTTCGGGTCCGTGGCGATGACGATCGCCGGGGTAGGGGAGCTCGCACCTGAACGGAGGCACGATCTCGCCCGACTCGGCGTGAAGGCCATGTTCGCGGGGCTCCTCGCCGCGCTTTTGACCGCAGCCTTTGCCGGCGTGCTCGTATGACCGCACCCGCGGTCTTGGCTGTGGGCACCGTCTCCTTGGATACGATCGAGAGCGGTGCGAAGAGTGCCAAGGATGTGCTCGGTGGGTCCGCCCCGTACTTCGGAGCAGCGGCACGGGTCTCATGTGCTGTTGAACTGCTGGGTGTGGTCGGCGAGGACTTTCCGCAGGGGCATCTGGATCGGCTCAGGGATGCAGGCATCGGAACCGACGGGATCGAACGGCATCCGGGGGAGACCTTCAAGTGGCAGGTGCGTTATGCGCCCGACGGGTCGCGTGAGACCCTCGGGACGAATCGGGAGACCGCTCTCCGGGCCGCACCTGGACTCGATACAGGGCAGAAGGACCCGAGGGCGCTCTTTTTGGGCAGCACCGACCCCTCGATCCAGGCCGCGGTCTTGGCTTCAGCAGGAACGCCGGACTTTGTGGTCTTAGACACCATGGCTCACTGGATTCGGGACCGGCGCTCCGACTTTGAACTGGTGGCGCGTAGCGCGGACGTCGTCCTGCTCAATGAAGAAGAGGCCGTGCTTCTGGGGAACGGGAAGAGCGAGAGTGGGGTGCGAACGCTACTCGAGGCGGGGTGTTCTTGGGTGGTCGTGAAACGGGGGAAAGAGGGTGCGATCGCGTTTGGTCACGATCGTGCTGTTCTTGCTTCCGGGGCCCGGCCCAGTCAGGTCATCGATCCCACCGGAGCTGGGGACGCTTTCGCAGGTGGACTCGTGGAGGCTTTGGCCCGGAGTTGGCCTGATCGGTTGGGTATGGAAGAAGCCATGGCCAGCGGGGCCGCCTTTGGTGCCCTGGCGGTAGAGGGTTTTTCCGTGGATCGACTCTTGGGTGCGACCTCTGAAGGCGTCGCATCGCGGGCCCGAGAAGTGAGGGTCAGCGTGCGCATGCACCGCCCGGGGCCCAACTGACGAGTAAGGAGCGAGCCCGCTCGCCGAGTCCTCTTGAGTGGAGGGGGTATTGGGTCGACCTTACCTGCCCACTCCGGCGCCTGTGCGCTGGACCCTACGAGGGTCACCATGACGGATTCAAAGAAGCGTCTCATCGTTGTCGGCGATCGTGTCTTGATCGAGCCGGAAGAAGGTGAAGACCGCACCAAAGTCGGGCTGTACCTCCCCGCCACGGCGGTGGACAGCCAGCCGGTTCAAGGCGGGATTGTGCGGGCCACCGGTCCGGGGAATGCGGTGTCGGCGCCCACGGAGCTCGGGAACGAGCCTTGGAAGATCGGTTCGCCGGAGCCTAGGTACGTCCCGCTTCAGGCCCGTCTGGGGGATTATGCGATTTTCTTCCGGAATGCCGCGGTCGAGATCACGTTCGAAGGGATTCGGTACTTAGTGGTTCCTCAGGCCGCCATCCTGACGCTCGTCCGAGAAGAAGACGAAACGGACGAAGGCCTTCTCCCGTTCTAGGGGCCGCAATCCGCGGCCACCCCGTCGGCAGGCGGTCGACCTAGAGCGGTATCGGGACGTCGTGGACGACTGGGCCGCCTTCACCGAGGCCGCCGGACGTCCTGAGCCTTCTGTGATTCGGACCCGCACGGGCCGAATCTCGCCAGAAGCGCTGGTCGAGCGACTGGCTGCTCAGGGCTTCCGCGTCGTGCCGAAGCCAGGGCTCGAGGGCTTCTTCGAAGTCGCGGACGGACCCACCGCGATCTCGGCCACCGTAGAGCACTGGCTAGGGTTGTTCTACGTGCAGCAGGCATCGACTGGGGTGGCGGCTCCTCTGCTAGACCCGAAGCCGGGCGAGCGTGTCCTAGACCTGTGTTCGGCGCCCGGAGGGAAAACAACCCATGCCGCCGACCTCATGGGCGACACCGGGTGCCTGGTGGCGGGAGAGATCAGCGAGAGCCGCATACGCGGCCTCCTCGGAAATGTTTACCGCTTGGGACACCCGAACATCTTCGTCGTCTCGGGCGACGGACGTGACTTTCCGGAAGAGGCTTCCTTCGATCGTGTCTTGGTCGACGCTCCATGCTCTGGGGAGGGCACGCTCCGGAGGAGTGGGGGCAAGGCGCCCTTCCAGTCCAAGTCGTTCAAGGGATACGTGACAGGCGCGCAACGCGGTCTGCTCGAGAAAGCCATTCGTGTGACGCGGCCGGGCGGCACGATTCTCTACGTCACGTGCACCTTTGCACCAGAGGAGAACGAAGCGGTCGTCGACCACGCACTGCGTACACAGCCGGTGGAACTAGAGCCGATCGAACCGCCGGTTCCGCACGCCCGCGGGCTCACGTCCTTCGGGGATACGCGCTACGACAGTCGGCTTGAGGGCGCGGTGCGGATTTATCCGCATCACCTCGATTCTGGGGGTCTCTTCATCGCGAAGCTGACGAAGTTGGACGACGGAAGCGTAGCGGATGAAGGCTGGTGGAGTGCGCCGCCTACGTTTTTTGCGACTCCCGGCGAACAAGCCGACGACGCGGTCGCCGCCGATCTCGTGCGTGCTGCTACGGACGAGCTGACGGGTCGATTCGGCGTTCCACCCGAGGTCTTTGATGACTCAAGTTTCATTCTGAGGGGTGGGCGTCTGTGGCTTCACACGCTCCAGGAATGGCCATTTCCTGCGTGGAAGGAAGGTCCGTGGCGCCCTATCTCAGTGGGTTTCAGAGCCGTGGACTTCGACTCTCGAGGTCGGGCGCGACCGACCAACGACCTTCTCCGTTGGCTTGGGGACGCCTTATCGAACCGAGTCCAGACCGTGACGTCTGAGGAGTTGCAGAGTTTGGTAGCGCGTGAACCCGTAGGGCTCTCCGAAGACATTCTGGGGCCTGTCGCGATCCGTCATGAGGGTGCCGTGATCGGGAGGGGGGCTGCGACCCAGGATGGCTTGAAGAGTGAGATCCCAAAGGCCCGGGCTGCTGACCTCATGAGAGCGTTCAAGCAGAAGTAGCACCGAATGGCCGGAGCCCGCTCAGGTGGTTGCGGCGACCCACTCGACGAACGCGGCGTCGGACGGGGCCAGGGGCATGGTGCGCAGTGTTTTTGGGGTGAACCAGCCCAAGTCGATGTGTTCGAGGGCGACGGGCTCTCCCGACAGCGTGACCTCGACGAAGTGAATCTCGAAGGGGCTCCCGCTGTCACGGCCCACGAAGAGTGTCTCTCCGACGGATGTCACTTCCATGGCGAGTTCCTCTGCGACCTCCCGGTGGGCCGCCTCTAGTAGGGTCTCTCCGGGATCGACCTTGCCGCCCGGGAATTCCCAGAGCCCTCCGTGTTGCTTCTCGTAGGGGCGTCGGCCGACCAGGTACTGGCCGGCGTGTGAGGCGACCACGGCGACGACGGGTATCACAACGTCACTGTCGATGCTGCACCTGACCCTAGGCCAACCCGATCGCTAGAGCGATCGCGATCGAGATTGCACCCAATGCGATGAGCCCGCCATACAGCGGCACGGTGAACTTTATCCAGTCTTCGTAAGGCACGCCGGCGGAGGCGAGTATCGCCATGAGGGCACCGTTTGTTGGCGTGATCAAGTCGCAAAGTCCGGCGCCGTACTGGTATGCGAGCACCGTGACCTGTCGCGACATTCCAAGGAGATCGGACAACGGCACGAGCACAGGCATGGTCAACACGGCTTGGCCGCTGACACTGGGCACCGGGACGTGGATGGCTGCCTGGGCCACGATCATTCCGAGACTCGATGCCAGGACCGGGAGGCCTTCGAGCGGTGTGAACATGCCGTGGACGATCGTGTCCACGATGCGTCCGTCCTGGAGCACGACGTAGATGGCGCGCGCGAACCCGATCAGGATTCCCGCGTAGGCCATTCCTCGGAACCCCTTCACATATGCCTCGGCGGTGCCGGACATGCCCATCTTGGCGAGGCCGCCGACGATGAGTCCCATAATAAAGAATGCCGCCGATAGTTGGTCGAAGCCCCAACCCCATTGAAGCATCCCGACAACGATGAGCACGAACGTCGCCCCGACGAGCCCGAAGATGCCCCAGTCCGCCCCGGTGACTCCCTCTTCATCCGAGTCTGAGACTGCCTCAGAGGCGCCTCTGGTGCGGGCCGCATAGCGCATGGTCATGCTGACCCAGAAGGTGAGCGCGAGGAGCAGGAAGACGATGCGGAATCCTGCCGCCGACAAGGCCGGCAGTTCCGCTAACTGTTGGGCGATGGTGACTTGGAAGGGATTGATCGGGCTGAATGCCGAGCCGACGAAAGCTGCCCCCGCACTCATCGCGACGGCCACGAGTGGGGTGAATCCGAGCCTGCGCGTCAGGATGATCAGAACCGGTATGAGTGGGATGATCTCTTCCTGCATGTTCTCGACGACACCGCCCATCGCGAAGAAGATCGAGACGATGGGAATGACGAGTAGATCTCGCCCCTTCAGTTTCCGGATCAGAGAGGTCACACCGCGTCTGAGCGCTCCGGTCTCGTCGATCACCGTGAACGCTCCGCCGATCAGAAAGACCAGAAAGATCACGTCTGCGGCATCCGCCATTCCCCTGGGGAGCGCGACGATCGCGTCGAACAGATTCACCGGATTTGATTCGACCTCGTGGTACGTGCCCGCGACGACCACACTCCGTCCGGTTATGGGATCGTCCCGGCGGTCGAACTCGCCGGCTGGCAGGACGTAGCTCGCCATCGCGGCAAGGATCACACAGCCGGTGAGGAGAACGAGCGGATGAGGAACGGAGAACCGGCGTTTCGACTCGCTCATGGTGTTCTCTTCGGAAGGGTTGGGACCACCTCGTCCAGCGCGCGCAACGCGGACAGGATCGTCTCGACTGAAGCCAGAAACTCGTCCGCCTTCACGTGCTCGACGTCGTCCGTGGGTTTGTGGTAATCCACGTGATCTTCGACGCCGAAATAGACGAACGGAATTCCGGCACGGTGAAAGGGCGCATGGTCAGAGGAGTTCGTCCAGTCCGCGCCTTCGGGGGCTCGTGGCCGGTCGTGACCCAGGCGTAGTTCGACCCGTGCGTCCCTCGCGATTTCCTCGAGTGTCTGTCTGAGCTGGGGCGTGTGGTACGCGCCGACGGCCCACAGAAGGCCGTCGGTCCTCGCGACCATGTCGAGGTTCACGTTCAAGCCAATGCGATCCAGCGGAACTGGAGGGTCCTGTACGAAGGCGCCGGACCCGACCATCCCATCTTCCTCTGCGTCGACAAACGCGATGATCACTGTGCTGTTCAGCGGGTCGGCCATAAGACTTCGCCCGATCGCGAGCGCGGCCACTACCCCTGACGCGTTGTCGTCTGCCCCGTTGTACACCACGTCTCGCCGGACGCCTTCGTGGTCGTAGTGGGCCGTAACCACGATCACAGGGGCGTTCCGATCTCTGCCTGGGATCGCCCCCACGACATTCACACCCGAGCCACGAAGGGTAGAGAAACGTTCTTCGTATCCGCTGCCCGTCGGTGTCGCACCCATTTCATTCAGCGAGTGCACCAGGAAGTTCCTCGCCTGCTCACTCTCGATCGTGCCTGGCGCGCGGCCCTGCATCGAGTCGTGCGCCAGGACGGCTAGGTCCTCCATCAGGCGCTCCGCGGTTGGCTGTTGCGCACGGGCGAGGGAGGGCGTCAGCACGGCGAGTGCCAAGCTGAAGAGCGCGGTAGTGGTAAGGGAATGCTTCATGCCCAGGAGCTTGGCATCCGGCGGGGCACGACGCCAGCGTACTTCACGGTTAGACGAAGACCTCGCGAGGGTCGACACTTACTCATTGGCCCCCCTGTCGGCCGCCGTCCCCGCAAGAGCGAGGACGGCGGCCGGTACTACGTGGCAGACTCGCTCAGTCCGAGATGATGCGTCTCCGCGGCGGGAGCTTCATGACCCCAACCGTATTGGTGTCTGCACCGAACCACATGCTGTTCGTTTCCGCGTCGAAGTACATGTGACGGATCGTGCCGCCACCACTCTCAGGCGTGGTTTGACTGAAGATCTCCTCGGTCATTGGATCGAACCCGATGACGTTGTTCGGGCGAGGCCCTGTCTCAACTAGCCAGATACGGTCGGAGTCATCGGAGTTCACGGCGTAGGGGCGTGAACCCTCTCCGCCCGGCAGCGGGAACTCAGTCACCTCGTGTGTTTCAGGGTCGAGACGGCCAAGCGTGCCTCGGGTCCAGTCGCCGTACCAGATCACGTCGTCTGAAGTGATCGTGAGGCGGCGAGGGAGGGCATTCTCCGCGAGTTCGATCGTCTCGAATTCAAACGTCTCTGGATCGATGGTGCCGATGTGGTTGGTGTTGAAGAGCGCGATCCACGGGCGGTCATTGGAGTCGAGTTCGATTCCGTACGGGCGGCTTCCCGAGGGATTGCCGCGACGTGGGTGGCCGGCGATCGACTCCACAAGGCGAATCTCACCGGTTTGGGTGAAGAGTTTGCCCATGAAGTTGCCCTGCTGGACCGTGAACCAGATGTCGCCTTTCGAGTCGAACACCATGGTGTGCGGGTCCCGGGCGCGCTCGTCCGGCATCATGAAACGTTCGATGTCGCCGGTTTCCGGGTCGAGTTTACCGATGTGTCTCGCCACACCGCCTTCATTCGCAGCGTTGCCCGCGTACCAGACCATGCCGTCTGCGGCCACGATCAGGTTGTGGGGACGGACGCCCTCGGTGTCGTACTGCGTGAACTCACCACTGTCGGGGTCGAGTACTGCGATGTACGCACCGGCTTGGCCGCAGAACCAAACGCGACCGTCTGGAGCCACGAACGGGTCACGCGGACGCGACTGCTCGTAAGGGACCTCCCACTCTTGGAGTTCCGGGTCGTCGAGCGGGCCTTGAGCGGCGACTTGTGGTGCCGGAATGAGCATGGCGGAGATCAGTGCAACGCCAAACGCGGTATTCCGCATGGGAGGTCCTCCATCCTGCTAGGGTCAACTTCGGCGGTACTGGAATAGACACACGGCCTTTCGAGTGCTGAAAGGTGGGGTGGGCGTGTCGGCTGCGCGAGTGTTTCGAGCGCCGCTTCCGGTGCGCCTCGCTCCACGCTGGGCGACTTGGTAGCTTCAGGTGGCACCATCACGAACGCTCTCGGAGGCCCCTTGCAAGACCCCCGCGCCTATTCCCGCCGTGACTTTCTCGGACATTCGGCTTCGTGCGCGGCTCACGTCGGTCTGATGGCGGCCGGAGTGCCGCTGTGGAGCCGAGGGGTGTGGACCCGGCAGGAGCGATTCCCGGTGGTGGCGTCCGAGCCGTGGGGTCGCCTCGAGCAGATCTCGGAGGGTATTTGGGGGCTCGTCTCGGATCCGCTCACCGACCGGACCACCTTGTGCAACGGCGGAATCGTCTCGGGTCGAGCCGGCGTTGTAGTCATCGAGGCCTTCGGGTCCGATGACGGCGCTCGGTGGATGGCGCAGCAGGCGCTCCGTCTGGCGGGAAGGGCTCCGACACACGTGATCGCGACGCACTATCACGGAGATCACACGGGCGGCCTCAGCGGAGCGAAAGAAGCGTCTTCGCCTGAGGTGCTGATGACGGAGGTCACGCGTGATACCATGGTGGAAAGGAACAACGGTGCCCCGAGGGAGATCTTGAGTGAGGCTCAGGTCATCGACCAGCGACGCCCCACGGAGATCGATCTGGGAGATCGATCTCTGATCGTAGTACCACGCCGCGGCCACACGGACTCGGACATCTCCATCGAAATCTCCGATCCGTCGGTCGTATTCTGTGGAGACTTGGTCTGGAACGCGATGTTCCCGAACTACGTCGATGCGATCCCGTCGCGGCTCTCACAAGCTGTGCGCCTGATGAGGCGTAGAGAGCCGACCACCTACGTGCCCGGACATGGGCCCTTAGCGGACGACGCAGCGATGGGGCGATACATCGATCTCTTGGATCACGTCGAAGGGGCGTCACGTCGTGCGCTGGAGCGCGGCATGACTGCAGAAGAAGCAGGAACCGAGTACACTCTGCCCACCGGTCTCGAAGACTGGACGCTGTTCAACCCCGGCTACTTCGCCCGCGCAATCGGGGCCTGGATGTCGGAGTTGGAGGGCGCCTAGTCACATCGCCAATCATCTTTCTTCCGTGGTCATCATCACCGCTGTCCTGGCTGTCCTGGCAGTCGGAAGTCGGGTCCAGGCGTTCGGGGTCCAACGGGATTGGTATCCGGAGTGGGTAGGACGAAAAGTCGCCCACTTCGGGTTTGGAATTTTGGTGCTCCTCAGCTGGACTCTGTACCCAGAGGGGCCTGCGGTTCGGTGGATCGCGACAGTGCCCCCCACTGCTGTGGCGCTCTACTTCACAGCGATCGGAGTCGGGTGGGTCAGTGACCCGGGCACGGTACGGGCGGGTTCGCGAGCGGGTTCTCCTGCCGGCCTACTTCGTGGGCCTGTGTTCTACTCCGGCGTCTTCGTGCTGCTCACGATCACCTTCTGGCGGACGTCTCCCGTGGGAATGGCAGCGCTTGGCTTCATGATCCTAGGGGACGGGATGGCCGAAGTCTTCGGGAAGACCATTCGCTCCCCAAGCCTGCCCTGGAACGCTGAAAAGTCGGTGGCGGGCTCGGTGGCGGCTTTTGTCTTCGGATGGATTGGGGGTGTCGCCGGCCTTTCGCTGCTCATCTCGGGCGGATGGATCGCGGGTCCGCTCTCTGCCTACGCGTTCCCCATGGTCTGGGTCGCCGTGGCGGGCACTGCGGTAGAATCGTTGCCATTTCAGGAAATCGACAACGCGACGGCTACGTTGGGGTGCGTCGCAGTGGGGATGCTGGTGTTTGCTTAAGGTCCGATCAGGACCAGGTCGTCAGTCCTCGATCATCCGGCTGATTTTGTCATCGTTTCCTGCAAGGATCTTGGCCATACACTGAGTTTCGACGGTATGGTGAATCGCTTGAGTGATGCTCGTGCCGGTGCGTTAGTCCGACCTGGAGGGCGACGAAATGATCACTCGCTGCCCGGATCCAAAATTGCGTCGATGCGAACGATGACGTCATCCAAGTGCGCCTCCGTGACGCGATGAACGATCTGTCTGCCGGTCCTCCGCACCACGTCGGCCCGTAGGTCGGTCAATTGAGCCCTGACGAGCGGCCGCACGTCTGAATTGCTTACGTCGGGTGCGGCACCCTGGAACGGGTTGCCCGCGGGTTCCTCGGTCATGAGGTACTCCATCCGCTCTAGGTATGCGCGTTGGAGCGCGCGACGATATCCATCGATGGCGGACACCGCGCTTAGATCTTGCCAGACCCCGGAACGGACATCGTCTAGGAACTCCACCAGCGGATACGAACCGGATGGCTGAGTCGCCTCGAGTTCGGAGAGCGTGGCCATCCGGCGCGGATCGAGTAGGCGATTGAGGATCGAAATCTGTCGCCGCGAGACGTTCGCGAAGCTCCCTCCGGTGGGCCCGATCCGCTCCAAAATGTCAGGGACGTTGAGCCAAACAGGTGCGTCGAAGACTTCGCGCGTCAGCCATGCCATTGCACGCTTCTGCTCGGTGCGTTCGACGCCGTCGAAGACCGCGCCGTCCTGGTCCGCTGTCTTGAGGTCGACGTGAACGCCAGCGACGACCGTGACCACGTGCCCCACGTACCGGTTCCATTGGCCCACCGCCTCGCCGTAGATCTCTCTGAGGTCGGAGTAGTCTTCACCCGACTTCGTGGTCCATGCGACGAGGTTGGGAACGATGCGCTTCAGATTCGCCATGCCGTATTCGCTGGCCCGGACGGGGTCGTCTCCCATGTCCTCGGTTTGCGCCCGCGGGTCACTTACCCCGAGTCCGCCCTGCGGCAGGTACTTGTACATGCGGTCGTCTGCACGTGCGACGATCCACTCGTCGAGCGTATCGAACTCATCCGCGGGGGTGGCTGCGTCCGGAAGGAGCCGGTACCCCCAATTGACGGAGTAGTGGTCGTACACACCGATTCGGCGCAGGAAGTCTTCCGGACGGAGGCCGTCCCCGGGCTGCGCGATGTAGTTCTGCCGCGCGTAATCCATGATCGTGGGAGCAACGCCCATTTCGCTCGCGAAAGTCTGTGAGCGGAGTGAGTCCACCGGATAGGACGAAGACGCCACCATGTTGTGGGGGAGCCCAATCGCATGACCGATCTCGTGGGTGATGACCTGCTCCATGGCTTCTTCCATGAGCTGGTCCGTCAGAGGGAGCTGCCGCGCGTCCGGGTTCGCACCGCCAGTCTGAACCATCATCCAGTTGCGGTAGGACCGCATGTGGTTGTGGTACCACACGATGTCCGATTCGATGATCTCACCCGTTCGCGGATCTGACGTGCTTGGGCCCTGAGCGTTACGCGTCAGGCTCGCCGACCAGCGGACTACCGAGAAACGCACGTCTTCCGGATCCCAATCTGGGTCTTCTTCCGGAGACGGTGCGTCGAGCGCAACGATCGCGTTGCTGAACCCCGCGGTCTCGAAGGCCGCCTGCCAGTTCTCCACGCCTCTCTTCACCGCGCCGACATAACGCGCTGGTGTTGCCGGGTCGACGTAATAGGTGATGGGGGTCACCGGATCGACGACTTGGCCGCGGGCGTACGCTGCGGCGTCGGACGGTTCAAGGCGCCACCGACGGATGAACGTCTCTGTGGCCGCCTTCTGCTCGTCCAACCCGTAGTTGATCCGATTGATGGAAAAGAACCCTAAGCGCGGGTCCGCATGCCGGGCCCTCATGGGCTCCTCGGGCAGGAGCACGAGAGATTGATTCATTTCCAAGGAGATCGTATTCGCCCGCGCATCGGACGGTGGGGCGCCTGCGTCGTACGTGAGCGTATGGCGCACGTTGACGTTTTGCGGGTAGCTGCGGACTCTCCCAATGAAGCTCCTGTCCTCGTCCAGCCGTCGGACCTGGTAGGTGCGGCGCTGAGCGGGGCTGAGGCCGGAGATCGCCGGGGTGTCGCCTCCGAAGAAATCGGTCACATCAACGACAGACGATGTGCTGTCGGGCCCACGAGCCTCGATCTCCCAAGAGGCCAAGATCGGTGGGAAGTAGTTCGCTTGAACCGAGAGAGCGATGGCCAAGGTGTCGTCCGCCATCGCTTCGCCGGAGTACTTCCGCAGGAGAATGCGGTCGTCTTGTCGCTCGAACCGGACCATCTGACGGTTCGACGCGGCTCCGGCCGGTGAGAATCCGCCAAGGCCATCCATTTTGCCGGAGACTCGACTGATGAGCAGCATGTCTCTCCTGAGCAGCGCGTCAGGGATCTCGAAGAGGTAGTCGGAATCCTTGTGATGAACCGTAAAGAGACCCTCGTCGGATTCTGCATCCTCGATCACGTCCTCGTAGCTTTCATCGCCGCTATCCGAGTCTCCGCCGCGATCGCCCGGGCCTCCCTCACGTGCGTTTCCGGACCCTTCTGGAGACGGCATGTCGGGGCCGTTGGTCGTTCCTCCACATGCGGAAAAGAGAACGATCGTCAGGAGGGCGATCCAAGCGGTCGGCGTACGCATCATTACACTCAAGTCGAGGTGTCGTGGCTCATGAAGAGCTTTGTATCCGATAACCGAACGGGCGCTGCGAGCCGGGGCAATGGTCGGATGCAGGCCGCACGTCATGGCGGAGCACGGAGCCTTTTCCCCATCTTCTCCGGATGAGGAACTACCGATGACACGGCGCCCCATCTTTTGGGTCGTCTTCAGTGCGCTGGGGCTCGCAGGCGCGATCGTAGCGGTCCAGCTGTTCACCGTCGCCCTGCCCAACGTATCCCTCGATATCTCGATGGATCGCGCGGCGGCGATGGCTGACGCGTCTTCGCTCGCCGACCGGATGGGGTGGGGGCCTGACTCCGCCCGCGCGGCGGCGTCCTTTGGCCAGGCAGACCCTGAGGTTCAGACGTACGTCGAGCTCGAGGGTGGCGGTCGGGACGCGTTTCAAGATCTCATGGATGCAGGCGTCTATCAGCCGTATCAGTGGCAGGTGCGACTTTTCGCTGAGGGCCAGGTCACGGAAACGCGGGTACGCTTTTCTCCTGCCGGTGAGCCTTACGGATTTCGAGTGAGACGCGCGGAGGATGACCCCGGCGCGGGTAACCTCAATGAAGCTCAGGCGCGCTCCGTGGCAGAAGAGGCGGGCACTGCCTGGCCGGTCGACCTCGGTCGGTACTCGCTTCTGGATTCGTCCGAGGAAGAGCAACCCGGCGGTCGCGTAGACCACACCTTCGTCTACGAACGTCAGGACGTCACGCTCGCCGAAGCTCGATTTCGGCTGCGGCTCGTGGTGGCGGGTGATCAGCTCACTGAACTGACACACTTCGTGTTCGTTCCGGAGGCGTTCTCGCGTAGGTATGCGGATATGCGGTCGACCAACGATGCGATTGCGTTGGTATCGAGTTCGATTTTCATGTTGATCTTCGTGCTGCTCGGAGCGGGAGTTGGTAGCGCGCTTCTGCTGCGTCGGCGCTGGATCGAGTGGCGGACTGCATTGGCCTGGGGTGCGGCCAGTGCAGCGCTCTTCGGTCTGAACGCGATCAACGCCCTACCACTCGCGTGGATGGGGTACGACACGGCGCTCTCGTCGAAGCTCTTCGTATTCCAGAACATCGCTAGCGCTGGAGCCATCGCGCTCCTGGGGGCGCCTCTACTCGCCTTCTTCTTCCTGGCCGGTGAATCGCTCGGCAGGAAGGCGTTTCCGGAGCATCTCCAGCAATGGCGCTTCTGGAACCGAGATGTGGCTGCGTCGAATACCGCCCTCGGGATGACCGTTGGTGCGTATATCCTGGTGGGCCTCGAGTTGGGCTACGTGATTCTCTTCTACCTGGGGACTGCGCGCCTGGACGGGTGGTGGTCTCCAGCAGACGCCTTGGTGCAGCCCGATCTGCTTGCCACCTACTTCCCTTGGTTACAGGCCGTCTCCATCTCGCTGTTCGCAGCGTTTTGGGAGGAGAGCATCTTCCGCGCGGTGCCGATCGCCTGTGCTGCTTTGATTGGGGCACGGTACGGACGGAAGAACATGTGGATCTGGGGCATGGTGGCGTTCCAAGCCGTCGTCTTCGCTGCAGGGCACGCGAACTACCCGCAGCAGCCGGCCTATGCCAGGGTGATCGAACTTTCTCTGCCGGCGTTTGTGTGGGGCAGCGTGTACGTCTTCTTCGGTCTTGTCCCGACCATTATCACGCATTTCCTCTACGACTTGGCCCTCATTTCCAGCGTGCTCTTCGCGTCGGACGCAGTTGTGGACCAATTCGTGATCGTGTTGGTGGGGGCGATTCCTCTGGCGGTCGTGTTGTGGGCCCGCAGGGGAGGACGAGGGACAGCTTATGCACCCCCGTGGGCGTTCAATGGCGCCTGGAGTCCCCGACCTGTCCCTGAGCGACCGCCTGCCGAAGCTCCACCACTCCGTGAGAGTTCAGCGGCGCCAGTAGTGGAGGAAGCCGCCCCCGTGGACGCTGCCGCTCGACTCCCGCTCCCGGCAGTTCTGTTTAAGGTGATGGGAGCCGTGGGCTTTGCGCTGTGGCTTGGTGCGCTCATGGTCGACAAGGCGCCTCCCCGGTTCGAAGTCACGCGTGTTCATGCCATCGAAATCGCTAACGAAGCCCTCACTTCGAGCGGCCATGACATCAGCGGTTGGACTCCTGGGGCCTTCACGGGTGGCGGTGCGTCTGAGGGTCACGAATACGTCTTTGCGGAGGCAGGTTTCGAGACATTCGACGCGCTCGCGGGAGACTTCCTTTCCCCTCCGCAGTGGGTTGTCCGGTATGTCGATTGGACTGCCGATCCCGAGGATAGGGTCGAGGAGTTCCTAGTGAACCTCAATGTGGACGGATCGCTCCGACGAATCGTGCACACGCTTCCAGAGGGGAGAGCGGGGGCGATGCTCGGGGCGCCAGCGGCCCGCCGGCTGGCCGAGGCGGCACTCCCTCCGGGTGACTGGGAAGAGGTCGGGGCAGAAGAAACGACTCATGAGGCCCGCACAGACTGGAACTTCACCTTCCGAGACAGGGCGGTGCTGACCGAAGTGGACGGCGAGGGGCGGGCAGCAGTGTCCGTGCTGGGAGATGAGGTCGGCAATGTGCGCCGTTTCGTACACATCCCTGAGGAGTGGCAGCGCGCGCGCCGTGACTTGGAGAGTCGGCGGTCCATCCTGGGCGTCGGACTCATCTTCACGCTGATCTTGATGTTCGGAGTGGGGGCGATTGTGGCCATCGTCGTGTGGAGCAGGGGAGGACTGAAGGTGGGGCCGGTCTGGAAGGGCTCTGCACTGGCGGCCGTGGCGCTTGGGATGTCGGTGGCGAACGAGTGGCCGGTCACTGTATCTCGCTTTTTGACGAGTCAGCCGTATGGATTCCAGGCAGGAGGGGCTGCGCTCGGGCTCCTCTTGGTGACGGTGATCGCAGGCGCCGCGATCGGGCTCGTCATCGCTCTTGGGCACTCCTGGGCCGAACCCGAGGCACGGGTCCGGCCTCCACAGTGGATTGGCATTTCCGTGGGACTGATCGTGGCGGGGGCCGGCAGCTTCGCGGCTGCGTTCCTCGGCGGGATGCCGTCGCTGCCAGACTACTCTGGGGTCGCGACGTTCATACCGCTGCTGTCTCCACCCATCGATAGGATTGTGCCACTCCTTTTCGTGACGTCTGCCTTGCTGCTCCTTGCGGTGGCGATGCGTCGTTTCCGCGGACATCCATTCCTCGGGAGCGTCACCGGCTACGCGGTACTCGCTTTGGGCATCGTGATCGTCCCGACGGCCCTACAGGATTCGTTGGTGATGTGGGTGGGAGGTGGACTGGTCGGCGCAGCAGCCATCTACGGCCTCGTCCACGTGATTGGACTTCTGCCGGCTTTGGCTCCGATCGTCTTCGGTACGGTAGTGTTCTTGGATGCCCTGGAGTCTGTGCTCGACCGAGCCTATTCGGGAGCTATGCTCGGGTATCTGCTGGCCGCGATGATCGTCGCGGTTCTGGCGCGAGCGTGGTCGAACGAATTGGCGGCGGCACCGTCGGAGAGCTCGGCCAACCTTCCAGCTAGCTGACCAACGTCAGGCTGCTGAGTTGTCCCTGGCTTCGGCGGGCAGCGAGTAGAGATGTACAGTCACCGCGCCGGCTACCAGAAGTAGCAGCACCACAGCCCACAGGCGGCTGGCCAAGAAAAACGCTGACACCCCAATGAACAGCCAGAGGGTAACGACAGAGGTCCGTCGGATACGCGGCGAGATGATGCCTCGCTCCCGGTAGTCAGCCAGATACCGACCGAAGAACCGGTTTTCATGGAGCCAACGTTCGGCTCGGTGTGAGCTCCGGGCGAAGCACCACCCGGCGAGGAGCAGAAAGCACGTCGTCGGCCAGAGAGGCACGAAGATCCCGATCACTCCCAGAACGACGCTTGTTGCCCCAATTGAGAAGTAGACGCCTCGACGCACTGGGCCCGGCAACACCTTGGCGGCGTGTTCGGCGGCTTCATGGTCGACGGGGCAGTCCTGGGTCACTTCGCATCCTGTAAGAGCGGGTCGGAGCCGATACGGTGCCACAAACGTGGGCGGTTCTCAAGCCCGTTGACCCGGGCTACTCATCCCGTACAAAGTCCCGCTCAGCATATCCTGATCGAGACCGGCTGAGGGATAGGCCCTCAGACGCCGGAGCAAGCTGTGGAAGGTGGCAATTCCATAAGGTGCCAACTCCTGCAATGAACGTAGTCCATTGATAGATGAGTCGCCCGTCGCGTCTACGATGCGGCCGCCAGTCGTACATATGGGCGATCGATTCTCCCGGGGTCCGGTGAGGACCGACCAGGAGAATCGGAATGCATCACCCCATCTCCGCAGCGACGCATGTAGACTCGACACAGCGCCGTCGTTGCCGGAGCGATCGTGGCACAGGACCCCGCGCTTCCCGAAAAGTTGGCGTGGTGGGCCACTGCTTTGGGGGTGCCTGGATCACCCATCCCCTCGTACCTCGGACTCCGCCCGTCAGATTGACCACGAGGTGGATGCTGGCCGCCACACACGGGGCACCGAAACGGTAGGACGTCGTAGATCCGGGCGTGATGAATACACCATCGAGCTGAAAGACTGAATCGGTCAGATATTCGTCATGTGAGTGAGCCATTCCATATTCGGATCAAGGCACCATACCCGGGAATGCCGGTCTCATGGTAACTCCCAATTCTTAGATTACGCTTTTGGCTTCTCGGCTACCGCCACAAAAACACCCACGGCTCCCCAAGCACCTGGTTCGGCGCAAAGTCCGTAGATTTCTGTTAGAAGCTCCTCACCTTCAGCGCGAGTCTCGTCGGTGAGGTGCTCTCTTTTGAAGCCCGTCGTGATATCCAAAAAGCTTTTTATGCCGAGTTGAGCCGCATTCATTACAACCACTTCTATTGTTGGCTTTTCAAATCCGGCTTCGAGTAGATAAGCCTGAAGTTTCCGGCCCACAAAACGATCGCCTCCCTGGGTGTGTTGTCCTTCCGCAGCCAACGTGGTAAACGACGTAAACTCATCTGTTTTGGGGTACACGCTGAGCCAAGAATCATCCACGTCCACTATGCAGACCCGCCCACCGGGACGAAGCGACGAGAATATATTCTTTAGAGCGTCTCCGGGCCTTTCGAGATGCTGAAAGAGGAACCGAGCATAAGCAAAGTCAAATTGCTCCTTGAAGGGAAGCTTATACACATCGCCTGTGCTAAAAGCCACGTTTGCTGTTTGTTGTTCGTCTTTGACACCCCGCGCGACCTGAATTAGGGCATCGTTAATGTCAAGGCCCGTTACTTGTCCCGGAAAGACCAACCGAGCAAGTTCGCAGGCCGTAATGCCCGGCCCACAAGCTACATCTAACAGGTCCATTCCCTCTTCGAGGCCCAACTTATGCCAAAATCCGCGCTCTAATTCGAGAGCAATAGACGCCTGATGCTTGAGTCGCGTCAACTCTTTGTCGTTTTCATCAAATTCTCCAAATGCATAAGATCCCGCATTGTCACTCATTACGTGGCTCCTAAGTTGTAGAGTCGGAATGACCCATTAAAAGATCAGTCGTGTCTTTCAAGCGTATGCTTAAAAGACACGACAGATTAAATAAAACCTTTAAAGAGATTTCAGGATAGCGCTTCATCGCCTTCCTTAAAAACGTTTGGCTAATCACCAGCACTTCAAAATCAGTTTCGGCGGTAATGGTTGCCGTTCGTGGAGCTGTCGACAATAACGCGACTTCTCCAAACAGGTCTCCGTTTAAAAATTCAGCTAGCTGAGCACGTTTCTTTCCTGTCTGTCGCGTCGCAGTTAATCGACCATTAAGCACGAGGTACATTTCATTACCCCAATCGTCTTGCCTTAGAAGAACTTCTCCCGTGTTTCCTTTATAGGTCGTGCCCACGCCGATGAAGGATTTCATTTCTTCATGGTTTAAATCCTTAAAAAGAGGAATGTCTTCCGGGCGAAGATGTTCTGAAAAATACGACCAAAAATCATCGACGCTTAACAGGCCGATGCTCGGGTCCCGATGCCTCTCCGGAAACGTGCGTTCAAACCAAGTCTTCATGTGTTCGTCCCGAAACAATTCTTTGGCCGGTCCGTAAAAAGGCGAACGTACTGTTTTAAAATAATCTAGATCATCCCCCACCATCAAAAGTGGGATCTGCGTTCCCAGCCCTTTCATTTCAAAACCATTCTTATATTTGCGATATCCTATTCGTTCATAGAGCCTAGTGAGAGAAGGTACGCAGTGAATCAGACTGACTGCACAGCCCAGCTTCTTTGCTTGGCGGAAGACAGCTTCTAACAGGGAAGGCATGACGAGCGAGCTTCGCCATCTCTTTGCCACCATCAGTCGCGACACGTACCCAATCTGGTTGAGTTCCAGCCCCTTAAACAAATTTATACCAAAGGCCTCCGCATAGTCTTCGAGACGAGGCAAGGTGCTCAACAGATTGATTCTTAAGGTGGCGGCAACTTCGCCATTCTTTTCGAGGTAAAGAAGGTCGGCGACCTCATCAAGATCATCCTTTAATAATTTATTCTTGTGGTCGGCTTCTGCAGAAGTCTTTTTCATTTCTTCGATGTATATCTTGTAGCGAAAAGCATAAACGCGACGCCGCTCTTCGGCGGTGGCGGCGAGTCGTACCTTTGGAAAGAGCAACGCTTTAATGAGCTTCATGAGGCCTTCCTGTCCTTGCTTCGTTCGCTGTGCTCATCAGCCTCTAAAGGTTCGTCTGGCCCGATCGCGTGCGCCCGGATGTCACGCGCGGCGAGCTCCATCGCCAGGACCTTCGTGAGCTGTCCCGCGGTCCTTCTAGAGGTCGCGTGGGCGAGCTGGTCGGGAATCGTCACCGCCGCATTGGTGGACGACATGTTGAGGATCGCGCCTTGAGTGCCGCGGTCCACCATGTGGAGTGCGACCGCGGGGCCTAGCAGAAACGTTCCTCTAAGGTTCACGGCCAAGACTCGATCGAAGTCCTCCGTGGAGACGTCGACGATGGAGCCAGCCTCTATGATGCCCGCGTTGTCGAGGAGGATGTCACACCGCCCACCCCGGTCGACGCACGCGTCGAGCAGGGCGGCACGCGCTGCCTCTTGAGTGACATCGGTCGGGACGGGTAGGGTCTCCATACCGGAATTGTCTGCGATGCTTTGAGCCGTTTCGGCGCGCGGGTCCGCATGGGCATCGGCCGTCGCCACCCGCGCGCCATGCTCCGCGAAGGCTCGGGAACAGGCCGCACCGATTCCGCGGGCTGCGCCTGTGACGCCGGCGGTCTTTCCGGCTAACGAGATCAAGTGTGGTCTCCAGATCAGGGGCGGGTCCGAGGCAGGGTAGATGGGGGTGCGAGGACGGACAAGCGCGTCCGCACGATTCCCTGATCGTCTTGCTCTAGAACCGGTAGGTGTAGTTCACCTTGAAAGAGGCCCCACGCGAGAGTGTGTTCAGGACGCGTTCGTTGGGACTGGCCAGGAGCGACACGTACTGCCAGTTGTGCGAGTAAACCAAGTAGATGTCGTTCCCCGGCTTCACGATCCAGCGTAGTCGCGCGAACAAGCCGACCAGTTCGCTCTGGTCGTCGTACTGCACCTGGTTGGTGATACTCACCCAGGGGCTCGGATTCCAGTCGCCGCTTATCTCATACAACGAGGCCGTAAACGAACCCGACGGCATCTCGACTGAGTTGTACTCGAAGTTCGTAGACAGGCTAATGCCTGGGTTCGGTCGGACGGTAATGCGAGCCTCAGATCGACTCCTGTCACCATTCCAAAATCCGCTCTTGGTAAGGCTTCCGTCCAGAGACACACGGCGCCGTCCTGAAGTGCGGCCGCCGACTCGATATTCCCAGTTGGTGTAGTCGCCCGGGGTGACCTCGATGCCGTCGCTGACCTCGAATGCGTCGTCGAGGAATTCGAACTTCTTGGTTGCGTTGAAATC
Organism: Longimicrobiales bacterium; assembly: GCA_029245345.1. Classification (NCBI taxonomy): domain Bacteria; kingdom Pseudomonadati; phylum Gemmatimonadota; class Longimicrobiia; order Longimicrobiales; species Longimicrobiales bacterium. The sequence continues at coordinate 5,524 of JAQWPM010000014.1, read as the reverse complement.
GATGCGGTCACCGCTCTCGAAGTTCAGACCCAGAAGCTTGAACTCCCACTCACGCTCCTCGAGAATCCCGGTATCGATCGTATTCTGTGTGGAGAGTTGCCCCTCGAAGTTCAACTCGCGGATCCACGACACACTCGGAACCCGCGGAGACCACTGCACCTGGGAATTGACCCGACGAAAATTGTTGCGGGTTACGAATCCCACTGCAGGGTCGAAGTCGTCACCGAATTCGCGGAACGAGAGGTGTCCGTTCCAGACGTCGTTGGGGTAACTCACCCGAGTCCCCCATGAACGCAGATTTTGGAAGCTGAGGTCCTCGCGCTCCGCATCCTCCGTCCCAAGCGGGTTCGTATTCGCCACCAGATAGGCGGAGAAGGTGAGGTTTTTGTCGCCCATGAAGTGCCGGGTCTTCAGGTCGAGATCCACGCCCGCTGTGTGTCGATCGATGAGGGCGAGTCCCGTGGGGCCGGCGGCCGTGCTGCGCCGCGTGTAGATGACGCCCAACGCGGACTGCTCGAAGAGCTGCCTCTTCACGCGGGCGACCGTGAAGTTCTCGCGAGGGATCGTGGCGTCGGCTTCGGCACGGGAATCGAAGTAGTCCAGTTGACCGGTGCCGATCTGATAGAAGCCCAGCTCGAACGGCCCGGACTGTCCAGTGAGCCGGGTGCCGTAGTTGATCGGGACCTGCCGTCCCTGATTAATGCCGATCGCACGGGAATAGAACGGCGAGGGGCCGCCGTTCGGGGCGAACGAAAAGACGCCCGATCCTTCCAGAAAGAAGTTGCGTTGCTCCGGAAAGCGGATCGCGAAACGCGTCAGGTTCACGCGTCGCTGATCGCTTTCGACCTCGGCGAAGTCAGTGTTGAGGCTGAGAGATGCCCGCAGGCTAGAGGTAAGGCTGTAGTTGAGGTCCAGGCTGATGTCTTTGGGGAACGTGTGGGCTTTTGCCTCGGGATCGGCCGCAGTCGCGACGTTACCGGGGGTATTACGCCAGTTCGCGACCGAAGAAGGCACCGCCTCGAGACCGAGACCCTGGGACAGACCACTCAAGCCAGTAAGACGGCCCGCAAACACCGGGTTTCGAAGGCCCTGATTGCGCTGATATCCTCGCCACAGCATCTCTTCGTTCTTCCTGCGGATGGTGCGCTGGAAGTTGATCCCCCACTCAGACTGGTCGGGGTTGAAATTGAGCGTCCGGAACGGAATCTGAATCTCCGCGGACCACCCATCAGGGCGAATGAACGTCTGCGCTTCCCAGATCCCGTCCCACGCCTTGTTGGTGCCGCCACCACCACCACCACCACCACCACGGCCGCCACGCCCTCCGCCAGCGCCGATCACGCCATCACCCATCAGTCCAGCGGCATTGATCTCGAAGAAGTAGCCCGTGCGGCCATCCAGGAAGGTGTCGAGGATCCACATGAAGCGGTCATCGGTCCCAAGGCTCGCGTCGCGTTCCCGCTGAAAGGCGAGAATCTGACTGGGGTCATCGTAGATGATCGCGCCGATATAGAGGTTGTTCTCGTCGAAGATCACCCGGATTTCGGTGCGTTCCGACGGTTGGCCCCCTTCCACGGGTTCCTGCTGGGTAAAATCCGAAATCGGGATAGCGTTCTGCCACACGCTCTCTTCGATCCGCCCATCCATGCTGATGTCGAGGGCGCTACTCGATCGGTACGCGATGAGCGGAACGAGTGGAGCGGTCGCGCTCGAGGTCGGACCGCCGCTACCGGACTCCTGCGCATGAGCGGGTTCGACTGGGAGTGTCGCAGAAACTGTGATGATCAGTGCGATGGTAACGATAGTCGGACGGCTCATTCACTGTTCCTTCTGTACTGACTTGGGCATGGAAGGGTGCTGCAACCAACGAGACACACAAGCCACTCAGCCTGTTGGGTAGCGTGCGGTGTCCCCTCCTCCCAGCCAGCCTTACGTTGCGCCCCATGCGATATATCCTCCCTCTCGTCTGCCTGGCGGGCTTGGCCGCCGCCCCAGCAGCCGACGCGCAGATCCCTCGTTACGGGCTCTCGACCCGGGTCGAACTTCACATGCTCCCGGCAGTCACCAGCGGACCGCTCGACCCCGCCTGGCACCCCGATGGCTCGGCACTGGCCTACTCCATGCGTGGCGATATATGGATCCAGAGCGTCGGTGCGGATCAGGCGCGGGCCATTACGCAGGGACCTGGCTACCACTTCGAACCGACGTGGAGTCCCGACGGAGAGTGGATCGCGCTCGCGGTGGACACAGACGGCGAGCTCGACATCGCCGTGGTTCGGACCGATGGCTCTGACTTCGAGCGCCTGACATCCGATGCCGCCGTGGACGTTCAACCGGCATGGACGCCTGATGGGCAATTTGTAGTCTTCGCATCGGCTGCTGGCTCCGACTTCGACATCATGCGATACGAGATGGCGACGGGAGAGGTCCAGACTGTGGTCGGCGGACGAGGGAACCAGTTTCAACCAGCCCCTTCTCCAGACGGATCGACGCTCGCCTTCATTGCGGGACTCCGCGGCCGCCTTGGAAGCGGAGGCATTTGGACCCAGCCCATGTCGGGCGGCGAACCTCAACTCGTGCACTACGAGGAGACCAGCTACCGGACGGCTCCCACGTGGACTCCGGATGGTACCGCCCTCGTCTTCGCCTCGGACGCTGCCGGCTCCTACGACCTGGCCACGGTCCCGGCCACCGGGGGAAACAGGGTCCGTCTGACCAACGAGCCTCTCGACGAATTCTCCCCCGCGTTGAGTCCTGACGGTACGCTGATGGCGTTCGTGGGAAACCATGAGGGACCTACCTCCCTCTACGTGACATCCCGCTTCGGTGGTGGAAACGCGGCGTGGCAGCCCGTCACACAGACGCGGCTGTCACCGATGTACGAGACGGCCACGGTACGCGGACGGGTGCTCGGGCCCGACGGCGAGGTCGTGCCTGCCCGCATCCAGATCTTGGCATCGGATGGAAGGGGCTACGTACCGTCGGGGGCGTTTCATCGCGTGAGTCCAGCCAACGAAATCCACTACTTCCACTCCACCGGTGACTTCGAGATCGAGGTCCCCGCCGGGGATGTGAGAGTAGAGGCCCTACGGGGCTTCGAGTGGATCCCCGCGGACGAGACCGTACATGCGGAGGCGGGTCGAACTGTGACCGTCGAGCTTCACATGGAACGACTCGCGGATCCCGGCCAGTCCAATTGGGTGTCGGGCGACACACACACGCACGACCTGCACGAGGGTCGGTACGGGCTGACCCAAGAGGACTTTTTCGGTCAGCTCCGAGCAGATGACCTGCACGTCACGAATGATCTCATCCACATGGATGGGACCAAGATCATGGGCCGATGGAGCGACCTCACCGGCGAGGACTACTCGGGATCGACCGAGGATTACATCCTGCGTTACACGCAAGAATTTCGCGGGTCGTTCGGGCACGTTGGGTTGCTCGGAGTGAACGAGTTCATCATGCCTCTCATTGGGGGCACGTCCGGGTCGCCCTACCCGGCGGACGGTCTGAAGCTGATGTACCTCGATAGCATCCGTGCGCTCGGGGGCATTGGTGGCTTCATGCATCCTTACACGTTCAACAACGCAGCCGTGGGGACGCCTGAGTTCGCGGCTCAGTCCGACATCCCCATCCACGCCGTCCTGGGTCGTGGTGACTTCTACGACATCGTCTCCATCGCGTCGGACGAGCTGGCCAGCGCCGACATGTACTACCACATGCTCAACGTCGGCGTGCGGCTGACGGCTACAGGCGGTACCGACAACTTCTCGAACGTCTGGCGTGATCCGTCAGGTGGAACCGCGCGTACCTATGCTCGACTCGATGGTCCCACGAGCTGGCGGGGGTGGATCGATGCTGTGAGGGCCGGGCGTACGATTGCGACGAACGGGCCGCTTCTTTTCGCCGAGGTCGATGGCCAGGAGCCCGGATCGGAAGTCAGCAGCCGAGACCGCGTGATGGTGGAGGTGGACCTCGCCACCATCGCGCCCGTAGACGTGGTCGAGATCATTGTCGATGGTGCCGTTGTGTTCACCGTTCCTGTGCCGGAAGGTCAGGATCGGCTGAGCGTGCGGGAGTCGATCCCCGTGGACGGCGCGCGCTGGATCGCCGTCCGGGCCAGGGGAGGCAAGGCACGGTATTCAGGGGACAACTACACCTTCGCGCACACCACGCCGGTCTACTTCGTAGATGCCACGGCCAACGATGCTTCGAGAGCGTCAGCCGTCTTTCTAACTGAAGTGATCGACGAGATATGGCGCCGGGTGGATGCGAGAGACGCCTGGCTGGAGCCCGGGGATCGCAGTGAGTACCGGCGGCTTCTGGACGAGGCGATTGCCCGCTTGTCAGGGGAGTAGCTTCGCGGCGGGTGACGTGCCCCCCACTTCGGTACCACGATCGCCATACACTCCCGCGTGTGTTCATCGATCACGGTAAGCAGTTTGAGCGGCCGACCGTCATGTGTCCGAGTGCTCACGAAGTCATACGACTATACGTGTTGAGCATACAGCGGTCGAAGCCGGATACACGATCCGTCATTGAGCCACAAACGGCCCCGCTTCGGCTGACGTTTCGGCACCTTCAGTCCCTCTTGGCGCCAGATTCGTTCCACCCGCTTATGGCTCACCTGCCAGCCTTCGATCCGTAGCAGATTCGCCACCGGACGGTATCCGTAGCGACCGAACCTGCCTGCGAGTCGCACCACGTCACCGCGTAGTGCCGTCTCCTCTGATCGGACCTGCTTCACCCTGCGCTGCGTCGAGCGTGCCTGTCCCAGCACACACCACGCTCGACGCTCGCTCACCCCGAGTCGCTGACGAACGTGCACCACGCACCTCCGTACGGATAATTTCATCTTCTCTATTATTAAAGATACCGATCATAATTACTGAATCCAACAAACAGGGTATATGCACCAGTACGGATTAAAGACACCTAACATCCATGCGATAAGAATCCATAAAGGAATCTTTACCCAGAGTTTGTCTTTAGACCACTCCCTAAATCGGATAGCATAAGGTGCTAATTTATTCATTATCCACTGACTCATTTATTACCTCTATTATATTTGGGAAAAAGTTACCACTGATCTTTATCTTTGAAGCCAATGATCTTGATCATTCTCATTGGAGCACAATCCTGTGCGACTTCTTTGTTCTGGATCTCTACGAGTCCCCAGTCTTGTAGTAATGTAGCAATTGTATTTCTACGTTCTACATCACCTTGTTCTAAATTTTATTTCTTTCCGTCAAGCATAAACAAATCTTTGAAGTGTACTATGAGAAGTACCGACCTTGTTTATGAAGAATATGACAGGACTGGTATAGTTTGTTATCAACGGATAGGAAATTCAACGCCCCAAATGAGGTGTTCAGCGAGCGGGGACAGCGCGAGGCATGGGACGAGGAGCATGGGGCTGCGGGGTTGGCCTGAAAGCAGAGGCGGCTGGAGGCGCGGACAGTGCTCAGATGTGGGAGGGGGACGAGGAGATGTCGATATGGGCGGAAGCGAGCGGCCGGGT